>JADFKI010000141.1 GCA_022565015.1 Chloroflexota bacterium | reverse complement strand
CTCGTCGCGGGCGGCCCCCTCTGCGAGAACCAGTGTAACGTTATTGCCAATAACGCAGGAGACGGGGTCGAGATAACCGGTACTGACAGCATCGGCAACTCCGTGCTGTCCAACTCCATGTTTGCCAATGGAGAGACGGGCATAGACCTCGGAGCCGACGGTCCCACCGAAAATGACGACGGTGACGGCGATCCGGGTCCCAACAACTTGCAGAACTTCCCCGTCATCTCCTCTGCGGTCGTCAACGCCTTCGGCAATCTGGTAGTCCGTTATAGGGTCGACTCGCCGCCTGAACTCCGCGTGGAGCTATTCAAAGCTGACACTAACGGCCAAGAGGGAAAGATATTCCTCGGAGCCGACACGTACACCTCCGATGAAAAGGCCCTCAACCTTGGCAGTGAGGTTTTACTCGATGTCCATGAAGGGGACAAGATTGTCGCCACGGCTACGGACGCCGACGGCAATACGTCTGAGTTCTTCGTGGTTGACGTCGTTTCGGACAAGACAGGTCGATCGGTGGCAACGGCCCTGGTCCTCATTGTGGATGACACCGGCGACGTCGGCGATGCCGATCTAAGTGACCCATCGTGCAGTAACGTCAGCGGCAAGTGCACACTGCGTGCGGCCATAGAGCAGGCCAACTCTACGGATGGCGCCGACACCATCAGGTTCGCCATAACCGGGGGTGGTCAGCACAAAATCCAGCCGGGCTCTGAGCTGCTAATCACAGACCCCATTGTGATAGAGGGCTCCAGTCAGGCAGGGTTCAAAGCCGGTTCGTCCATCGTCTTGGAGCACGGCAACGAGGCGGGCCTGCGCATCACATCGGGTGACAGCAGGGTGGAGGGGCTAACCATTCAAGGCTTCGAGGGCCCCGGCATTCTGCTGGAGGGCAACGGCACGAGCGACCTGGTCGAGGGCGACGCAGGCGGCGGTACGGTCGTCGTGTTCAATCTTATTAGCGGAAACGCCGACGGCATAAGCGTAGTTAATTCCGAAAACAACATCATTGGTGGGGAGCAGGCGAGTGAGGGCAACGAGATCGTCCTAAACGCCGGTAATGGCGTGAGCATATCCGGCGCCGGTTCCGCGAACAATCTAGTAATCAGAAATTTCATCGGCACCGATAGCGCCATTCCAGCAGACGCAGCGGATGATATCGGCAACTCGGAGGCGGGCGTTTTTATCGATAACGCCTCTGACAACACGGTGCGCCTTAACACGATCGCCCACAACGGCGGCGATGGGGTCAATGTCGTGTCCGGCGTGAACAACGCCGTGCTGTCCAACACCATGTTCTTGAACGCAGGGCTCGGAATAGACCTGGGGCCCGATGGAGTGAACACGGATGACCCCGGCGATGGCGATTCCGGCGCCAATAATCTGCAGAACAGGCCCGTATTGTCGCAGGCAAGGATCGACGGCAACGACGAGCTGGTCATAAGCTACAGCGTTGACACTACGGACGCAAACTCAGAGCTGCCCCTGCTCATAGAGTTCTTCCTGGCGGACAAGATCGGCGCGGACGACGTCGGCGAAGAGGGCTTGACACTTATTGGCAGTCATACCTCCGACGGTGTCCCATCCAACCAGCTTGCCAACCTTGGGAAAGTCGTGGTCGAAGACGGCGACGTTATTGTGGCCACCGCCACGGACGGCTCAGGTACAAAGAACACCTCCGAGTTCTCAGCACGCGTAAACGTAGAACAGGCGGAAGAGATCATAGTCACGTCCAACCTGGACGGCGCACTGGATGGGTGCGACGACAACTGCACCCTGAGGGAGGCGATAGTCAAGGCCAACACGTTAGTAGGCTTCGACGAAATCGTATTTGAGCTGGACACGTCCGAGACGACCATCACGCTGGAAGATGAGCTGCCGGAGATCACTTTTGCCGTTCACATTGATGGGACAACCCAGAGCGGTTTCGTCGATGCCCCTGTTGTAAAGATACTCGGCAATGAGGTTTCCGGTGTCAAGAACGGGCTGACTATTACGGGTGACGGCGTGACCATTCAGGGCCTCAGCATAAGCGGCTTTGGCGGAAACGGCATATTCATAAATTCGTCGGATAATACGATCGGCGGTCCCAAGGACGAAGGGAACACGATTTTCAACAACGCCCAGGATGGCATCCGAGTGGCCGACGGTCAGCGAAACAGCCTTCGGGGCAACTCGATCTTCGGAAACACGGGCCTCGGCATCAACCTGGCGGATGACGGCGCTACGGGTAATGACCTCACAGAAGGTGACGAGGACAACGACGATGGGCCAAATAACCTCCAGAACTTCCCTGAGCTGAAATCCGCGCGCATAGACGCCCTTGGCGATCTCGTCGTCGATTATAGGGTGCCGTCCAGCCAGCTGAACGCATCGTTCCCGATTCACGTCGACTTCTTTATCGATGACGATTCCGGCGACAAGGAGGACCTTTTCCTTGGTACAGCCGTTTATTCGGACGTTGAACTAGGGTTTGACATAGCCGTTCTGAGTAACGTCGTTATTGCGGATGGAGAACGTATCGTCGCCACCGCGACGGATCAGAGCGGCGAAGGCTCCACGTCTGAGATGTCGGGCTCCATAATAGTGTTCCAGGACCCTTCCATCGTGGTCGACTCCATCGGCGACCTGAGAGACGAAGAGCTGGACGGGGTCTGCGCCACGGGTGAAGGCAAATGCACCCTTCGAGCCGCTATACAAGAGGCAAATAACATTCCGGGCGTCCAGAAAATAGAATTCGACATCATTGGCCCGGCTCCTCACGTAATCCTGGTGCAGAGTCAGCTTCCGGACATAAGCGACCGGTTCCTGATCGACGGCGAGGGTGTCATTGAGATCGACGGCGACGGTGCCCCGGACAGCGCGTCCGGACTCGTAATCACCTCGAGTTCGAGCTTGGTAAGAGGCCTTACCATTTACGGCTTTGGAGGGCATGGGATTCTCCTCGAAGGCAACGGCGGCAATATCATCGAGGGCAACGTCATTGGCAGGGAAGGCCAGGGCAACGGCGAAAGCGGCATCTTCATAGAAGACACGTCCACCGGCAACCTCATCGGTGGCACGGCGGACGGCGCCTCCAACACCATTGCTCACAACGGTAGCGACGGCATCACCGTGGAGTCCGGTCGAGACAACGCCCTGCTGCGAAATACCTTTGAGGCCAACGAAGGCCAGGCCATCGACCTCCTGGATGACGGCCGCACGGAAAACGAAGATGACAACGTACAGGACTTTCCGGTACTTATCGTGGGCAGCTTCAAGGCCAACGCCCTGATAATTGAGTACCTGGTCGAAAGCGAAGCCGAGTCCGAACTTGACCTGAGAGTCGAGTTCTTCAAGATGAGTTCGGACGGTGTCGTAAGCTTCATCGGCGCCGACACCTACTCGAATTTCGACGAAAACGTTGAGGCCGACCTTGGCGTAGTCGCCTTAAAGCAGGGCGACAAGCTGCTGGCGACGGCTACGGATAAGAACGGCGAAGGCAGCACGTCTGAGCTCTCAGACACGATCAACTCGCCGAAGCAGTTGGACCTTGTCCTCACCAAGACCGTCTCCAGCGCTTCGGTGACGCCGGGCACTGGGGTCGACTTCACCATCACCGTGGAGAATATCGGATCGTTCATAGCCACCGGCGTGGTCCTAACCGACGTGCTGCCCGAGGCTCTAGGATTCGTGTCGGCCACCGACGGATGCACGGAGGTTGAAGGAACGGTCACCTGTCTTCTGGGCGACCTGGATGGCGGCGCGGAAACGACGGTTACCATATCCGTCGACACGCCAAACGCAGGCACCTTCGAGAACAAGGCGTCCGTCGAGGCCGACCAGCTCGATACGGACAATACCAACGATTCGAGCTCCGCAACCGTTACGGTAGGGCAGCCTCCGGCGACACCGCAACCCCCAGGCGGCACAAGTACCGGTGAAAAGGCCGCCGCCGTAGCCAGGCCGGAGCCTGAGATAGCAAGCTCTCACCAGGACATCGCGTTCCTGTTTACGGCTCCACTAGGAGGACCCAACCCTCCCACGCAGACGCTGACCATATCCAATGCCGGCGGTCGGGACCTCGTATGGTTCGTTTCCGATAGCGCCGGGTGGCTAAGTCTAAGCCCTTCAATTGGCGTGTCCGAGGGCGAGCCCGATGAAGTTAGGTTGACCGTAGACGTCACCGAT
The DNA here is from genome assembly GCA_022565015.1 of Chloroflexota bacterium. Lineage (GTDB taxonomy): Bacteria > Chloroflexota > Dehalococcoidia > Lucifugimonadales > JADFKI01 > JADFKI01. The sequence continues at coordinate 5,174 of JADFKI010000141.1, read as the reverse complement.
CTGCCGGAAGGGGAGTACGAAGCGGTCATAACCATCTCCTCGGAGCGGGCCACCAACACGCCTCAGACGGTCGTCGTCAACCTCATCATAGGCCGCTTTGGGGGCGACATAGAAATCGCGTTGAGCCAGGAGACGTTGAGCTTTACGGGTCCGCAGGGTGGCCCCAGCCCGGTCGGAAAGGCATTCGAGGTCTGGAACGCCGGCGGCAGCACCCTGGACTGGGTGCTGGAAAGCGACGTCGACTGGGTGGTGCCAAGCCCGACTAGCGGTTCATCTTCGGATGGCGCTCGCACGACGGTAACCGTCAATGTGGACCCTCTGGGTCTGGAGGCCGGCATTCATGAGGCAGAGATAACGATTACGGGCGATGGGGCGGCCAACGAGCCCCAGACGATCACGGTCCAATTCGAGGTCCTGCCGTCTCCGCCGGAGATAAGCATCGCCGACACCCGGTTCCTATTTACCGCACCTGAGCGTGGCCCCAGCCCTGCGACTCAGTTCATGGAGATCATCAACTCCGGTGGCGGAGACCTGAATTTCGTTGTCGGCTCCGATCAGGACTGGCTGACCCCGACTCCGGAAACTGGCATCGCTAACGAGAGCGCGGGACAGGTCGGCCTCGTGATAGACGTGAGCGACCTCGAGGAGGGCACATATGAAGCCTTGTTGGAGATAGTATCTGTTGACGCCGCGAACAGTCCTCAGACGGTAACAGTTACCCTTAACGTTACGGCGCCCACGGACTCCGACGGCGACGGCGTCCCGGACGTTATCGAGTTGGCCGCGCCCAACGACGGCGACTCCAATAACGACGGCATACCCGACGTACGGCAGCAGAACGTGTCGTCTCTTCCTGATCTCGTCGAGGGCCTTTTCGTTACGCTGGAATCGCCGGAAGGGACGCGGCAGACCGGCGTTTCCGCCATCGAGAATCCGTCGCCCGGCGATGCGCCCGCCAGGGTAAACTTCCCGATAGGCTTCTACAAATCAACCATAGAAGGCCTGAGTCGCGGCGGCTCGACGAGGCTGGTCCTCACCTTGGACGATCCGTCCAGGGTAAGCGTCAACAAGTTCTACAAGTTCGGGCCGACACCCGATAACGCCGTGCCCCACTGGTACGACTTCACCTATGACGGCGAAACGGGCGTGGAGTTCATGGCCGGCGGATTCGTGATCCACCTGGTCGACGGCCTGAGAGGCGATGACGACCTGACGGACAACGGACGCATCGTGAGCGTTAGCGCGCCTGCTTTCGACAGACGTTCGGACCTCGTCATGACGCGCAGCCCGATTCCCGCCAACGTGAGCACGATACAGCGGCTGGAGTACACGGTCACGATATCCAACGATGGTCCCGCCGTGGCCACGGATGTCCTGCTCCTCGAAGAAGTCCCCGAGGAGTTCGAAGTCGTGTCGGCAAGCTCCGACTCAGGCTCATGCACGACCGCCGCAGGCCTCGAATGCAGCCTGACCTCATTGGCCGAGGGTGCTTCGGCAACGTTCGACATCGTGTTGCGGCCAAGGCAGGTCGTTGAGGCGGTCGCTCTGGTCTCGAGCGTGTCCAGCGGCAGCCTCGATCCAAACGTCGATAACAACACTGTGAGCCGCGAGCTGTCCATAATTGCACCTTCATTCGGTGAAATGGCGAACAGCGTGACAATAACGGCGATAGAGTTGAATCCGACTCCCGCGGCCCGTACGGTGGATATCCCCAGGACCGGAATCGGCCCGCTTAGCTGGCGCATCGCCCCTTCGTGCGATCCGGCGGACGCGGGCGAGCCCCTGGCGGAGTGGCTGAGCGTCACACCATCCAGCGGCATAAGCCTGGAATCGGCGCAGAGCATCGAAGTTGGCGTGGACATCTCCGCTTTGACGCCGGGGGCCTACCAGGCCGGCTTCGGCATAGCCAGCGACACGGCGCTCAACGGCTGCCAGAGCGTGACGGTGGACCTGAGGCTTTTGTCCGCCATCGGGAGGCCCAAGCAGAGCTCGGTTAATTTGCAGACGTGGGAGCTTCAGGGACTCAGTGGCATCGCAAAGGACTTCTTCGAGCTGAAGAGGGAAGAGGTGACCGATCCCGCGCAACAGGAGTGGTTCACGGCGGCAGGAGAGCTCGCGGGAGGACTGGAGTCCGACGAGACGATTCGCAAGTCACTCGTAGAGCCGACGACGGATGAGAAGACTGCGTTGACGTCGCTATCCAGGTTCAGCGAGACCCTGGGCAACTGGGGGCCTCACAACGACGTGCCGGTCGCCGTAGGCGAGTTTACTGTGGACCTGTCCAAGAACATGGCGGCGATACTTTCCGGAGAGAGGACCTGGGACCCGGATGCCCTCGGCATCATGGAGATCAGCCCGACGACGGGAGACCTGAGGCTGTTCGCTATCTACAGCAAGGCCGAACAGGCCGTGTTCCTGCACTTTGATATATTCGATCCCGTGCCCGGCCAGATAGACGGTATAGTGCCTGTGAGCGTTGAAGAAGACGATACGGGGGCCTTGAGGTTGGTGGCGTCGATAGGAGACGGCGAGTTCTTCTCGAGGCGGTCTCCGACGCTGCGGGCCGCGATACGCAGCCCCGGAGAGCTCAGGGTGTTCGACGAGCTGGGCCGCATCACGGGCGTCGTCTCCGAGGAGATAACGACCAATATACCAAACTCGACCTACTTCCGAGACTTCGTGACCGTGCTCCTGGCGTCGGATAGCCAGGCCGACAGGTTCAGGTACGAGATCACCGGATTTGAGGAAGGACTATATGGACTCGATGTGATCTTTACCGACACGTCGGGCCAGGTCAAGACCTTCCCGAGGACCGGCGTGGCTATCACCGCGGGTGAGGTGCACTCTTACGAGCTGGACTGGGAGATTCTCGACGAGGAGCGAGGCTGGTCCTGGAAGATAGACATCGAGGGTGACGGCAGCTACGATAGCGAGTTCCCGCCGCCGGTGGTCGATCGACAGGGCATCCCTCCTTGGGTATGGCCGGAAGTGGTCATAGGGGTAATCGTGTTCGTGGTGGTCCTGGCCGTGATAATTTGGATCGCGGTGTCCTGGTTCGGTCCCGCACAGCAGTACGCGTCGAAGATTTCGGCGCCGATGGGCAGAGTTGCCCGCAGGCTTGGCATTCGCATTCGCATCCCTTCGGTCCCCAGGATGAACTTGTCCCGGTGGCTGAGGCTGCCTCGTTGATGTGTTGGGAGGCCGGTGAGGCGAAAAAGTGAGAATGGCTATGAACAGTAAGGAACCACGTAGCCGGCCGGACCAGGCGGCACGCTCCCGAGGCGTGCATAACGGTCCCGTCCGCATGAATCAGTCTGGCAAAATCGTCCGTGCCTGGAGTGGGGGATAGATATGGCCGAAAACATTCAACTCGCGGCTGACGTACAGACCCTTGAGGTAGAGCCGGGTCAAGAGATTGAGACGACGATATCCATTCAGAACCTGGGCGTCGCAGTCGGGGTATTCACCATCGCCATCGACGGCCTGGACCCGACCTGGTACAGACTCTCCAGCAATAACGTCTCGCTCTTCCCAGGAGACCAGACGACGGCGACGCTTACGATCGCGCCACCCAGGCTGGGCACGTCACTCGCCAGGACCTACGAATTCCAGTGCAAGGTGTCGTCGCAGAAGGAGGACGAGGAAGAGAAGTCCATCCAGCTTAGCCTCGTCGTCAGGCCCTTCTACGAGTTCTTGATAGACTACAGCCCCCAGCGGGCCCGCGGCGCCAGGGTAGCCCATACTCTGAGCATCACGAATTCAAGCAACTCTGAGCTTGGGCTCGAGCTCTCCGGCAGGGATGCCGACGGGCTGTGCCAGTTCAGCTTCGAGCCGGAGGCGCCGGTGGTGGCGCCGAACGCCACGCTGGAAGTGCCGGTCGTCGTCCGCGGAAAGCGGCCGCTTCGAGGCGCCCCTGTCCAGTACCAGTATGAGGTGACGGCTACCCCGGTCGACGACGTGGCCGAAGCGTCGAGCCGCCCCGGATTCCTCGAGGTGCCTGCCAGGATACCGGTATGGGTATTCAGAGCGGCGACGCTGGCGGTCGTGATAGCAGTCATAGGCATCGCCATATGGTATTTTGTTTTCTTCGAGCCCAAGGCTCCCGTGGCCGCGCTAAACGTCTCCCCCAGCAGGGTGGCGCTCACGGAGGGTGAAAGCTCCAACCTCGCCGCGACCATGTTCGATGGCGACGGCAATGAGCTGGTGGGACGCCTGGTCTCCTGGGCGTCCAGCGACCCGGCGGTGGCTTCGGTTGTCGAGGATTCCGGCTTCGTACAGGCTTTGGCACCAGGAACGGTGATAATCACCGCCACGCTTCAGGATGAAGAATTCGATCCCCAGAGCGCCACCGTAACCATACTGCCGACCGTCGTGTCTACGGACTGCCTGAGATACGACCCCGAGGCGCTGAGATTTGGAGTCTCCAAGGATGCAAAGCTGGTCGTTACGGACGGCGAAGTTGAGGTCATAACCCTCAGGCCCGAAGATAGCCAGGTCGATGCCATGAACCTGGCCGTGAGGCACAACGGCCGCTGCTTCATCGGCCGGAGCGCCACGACGGGCGAAGTACTGAGCTCCGAGGTCGAGTTCTGGATCGGTAGCTCCGGCATCGAGTCCGATGAGCTCCGGTCAACGGAATGCCTACCCTATAGCCCCTCCAACGTGCAGCTGAGGAACACGGCGTCCGGGGACTGGGTAGTTACGGACGGCGCTTCACTGTTGCTCGAGCTGGATGATCAGGAGGACGCCCAGGCGGCCCTGATTCTCGCCGGCCGCCACTCCAGCAGGTGCTACATCGACCTTTCCGTGAACGAAGCGAACCAGGTCACCTACTATCTGGCACAGTTCTGGGAGTAACGCACTTACGGCGATAGAGCCTGTGGGGCCAGGTGTGCCCACGCGTTCCGTCCCGCGCGTACGTCGGCGACGGCCTACGTCTCCGTCATTCTTACGGACTGCGTTCTCACGCGACTGGACGAAAGGACACCAAGGTTGGTGCCCAGCTCCAGCGCAGACCGGATAGCCTCGCGGGATGCGGGAACATCGGGCCTGCCGCCGTCCCACAGGCACCCGTAGTCGGAGTCGCTATAGATAAGGCCGTCGCCGGCCACGATTACGCCAGAGCCGTCCGGACCATCGGGGGCCTGGGCAAAGAGGTAGTGCGACGTGAACAA
>JADFKI010000140.1 GCA_022565015.1 Chloroflexota bacterium | reverse complement strand
TGCGACGCATCGCCGCCCTGTCTTACAGCTTTTAGCCGGCGTGTCATTCGCCAGGGACGGAACAGGTGCATCGTGACGCCGATAGCGGTGGAGCCGTCGCCTCGTCCCAAACGGTTGATGCCCACGGCCAGATCGTGGACCGACTCCACCCCCATGCCGCCATACTCCACGGGCACGGTCGCGGCCATCGCCCCGCTGCGCTTCAGGTCCTCGATGTTTTCCGAGGGGAAAACCCCCTTGCGGTCGTACTTGTCGGCTCGTGTGGCGAAGTCCGCTGCGTGTTTCTCGGCTAGCTCGACGAAACGTCGGCCCGGTTCGGTAACGGGTCGTAGCTGAAAGTTCATTTCCTACCTCAGGCTCCCTTCAGGACAAGGGAAGATAAACATGTTTACCATGTTAGCGGACCAATCTATAGCCGACTCGAACGTACGGCCAGACGGTAAGCCCGTAAATTAGGGGAGGAAACGGCCCCGGCCTGCCGACGTCATCTCTCGCCTGGTCTTGGAGGCGAGCTCCTTAAGCTCATGGAACGAGAGCAGCCCAATCCTGGGCAGGAACACAACGGCAAAAAAGATCGGCGGAATGAACAGCACGGCGTGTATCAGCAGCGAGAAGGCGATGGCCTGCCCCGTATCCACGTTCCAGAGCCGGAGTATGGATACGGCGGCGAACTCGAAGGTGCCGATGGCCATGGGAAGGCCGGGCACAGTGCTGCTGAAGAACACGATTCCCAGCGTGATGACGATCATGGCCGGCACGCCCAGGCCAATGCCCGTCGCCCTCGCTACCATCCAGCCCGCGAGTCCAACCAGCACGGCCTGGGCCACGGATATCACGAAGGCCAGACCCGACCGCCACCTCTCTCGCCTCATCAGGACTACCGCGGATGCGAACTGGGGCACCACCTCGATGCGCGACAGAAACTTCACGTGCCTCAGCGCCGGGCCAACCGTGAACAGCAGTATCAGGCTCAAGCTGCCGAAGACGACTCCCGCCGTGAGGTAGGGCCAGAACGGCCTGAACGGAGCCAGGAACATAGCCCCGATGCCCAGAAGAAGCACCGTGGTGCCAAACTCGAACGTCCGCTGCAGTGCCAGTGTGGCGAGAACGGTGCCGAGGCGCAGCCCGTACCGAAGCGTAAGGATGCCAATTTCTACTATCTCGTCGAGCACTCGAATGGGGCTGATCGTGTCGATCGCGGTGCCCGCCTGCTCGATCAAGAATAGTCTCACTGCGCTGACCCTATCGTCGGCCAACAAGAGCCGCCACCGCAGGCCCCTCAGATAGCCGGAAAGTATGACGAGGAACCACGCGGCGAAAATGAGCGCTATGTTGGCCGAGGCCAGGGCGCTGCCAAGCTTGCCCCACTCCATGTTCCGGACGACCAGCCATCCAAGAAGAAGGCCCAGTGCCGTCGCCACCATCGCGTAACCCACCAGCAAGACGACCGCCGGAGGCCTGCGGATTCGTAGCCCTTTCACCTGTTCTTTCTTGCCGTCCATGCCCCGCCTTCGGCCTGATTAGATGTCGAATATCGGCCGTTACTGAAGTATCAAGAAAAACTCGCCGGTGTCCGTGGTAGCCACGGGAGTGTAGCAACGGCGCGCGAACGGCGTCAAGGCGACACATCTGCTCGACAATCCACACGAGCCCCGCTGGAACCAGTCGCGCGATTGCCGATATAATGACGCTATGGAAGAGCACGACTGGCGACGGCTCATGGCCGACTTCAAGGAGCACCTGCGAGCGGAGAAGAGCCTGGCGGACCTGACGGTGCGCAACTATCTGACGGACCTCCAGCCGCTTTACGAGTACATGCAGCTTAAGAAGGTCTCAGAGCTCAAGTCGCTGGATAGGTACGCCCTACGCGGCTACCTGGCCTGGCTCACGGAGATTGGCTACGTCAGGCCCAGCGTCGCCCGAAAGCTAAGCACGCTGCGGACCTTTCTCAGGTGGCTCGTTCGTCGCGGGATCATCGAGGGCGACCCAATGCCCAGACGAGGCCCGCTAAAGACGGAGAAACGCCTGCCCCGTTTTCTATCCCAAGAACAGGCCGAGAGGCTGCTGGAGGCACCGGACACGTCCGAGCCCCTGGGGATAAGGGACTGGGCGTTGATGGAGCTGACCTACGCAGGCGGCCTGCGGGTGAGCGAGGTCAGCGGCCTGAACGTGACCGACCTTAACCTGCCTACGAAAGAGGTCCGGGTAACAGGTAAGGGCTCGAAACAGCGCGTCGTGGTGATGGGGGAGACGGCAAAGAGGGCCTTGACGCTGTATTTGCGCGATGTTAGGCCCGGCCTGTCCAACGAGAACAGCGGCGTGACCCTGTTTCTGAACCGGTTCGGCGGAAGACTCAGCCAGCGCAGTATTCAGCTCAAGGTCAAGCGCTACAGCGCCAAGGCGGGCCTGTCTACGGGCGTACACCCGCACACGCTGCGTCACTCCTTCGCGACTCACATGCTCGACGGCGGGGCCGACCTCAGGATCGTTCAGGAGCTCCTTGGGCACTCAAGCCCGGCCACGACGCAGATATACACGCACGTCACGGGCTCGCAGGCGCGGAAGGTATACCTCGCGGCCCATCCAAGGGCGGGAAAGGACGTCCGGGAGCGTCGGAAAGAGGCGGCTCCGGACCCATAACGGGATAGATTTAGATGGTGTCACCCATGCGCGACGAGGGGCGCCTGGCGTAGATTGGGGCTAAGACCAGCTAAGGCAATCTCTCATGCGACGTCTACTTCTGATCATAGCCGCCGGACAAGTCAGCTTCTTGGTGCTCCTGGGCATCGACCAGCTCTTCTAGCACGCCATACTGGGCCGGGACCGCTGAATATTCTGATGCGCCCCATGCACACAAGCGCCGCTGCGGGTCCTCCATGCGCAGGCTGATAGTCGACTGATTGCATCTTTATTCCTGGACGTAGCTCGCCGGATACATCCTCCGCATCTTCCTGTTTCTGTGCGCTGGAAACCTTTCAGTTCGAATTCGCCAAGGAGAACAGTAAAAGGGGGGAAAATTTGACTTAAGCCCAGGGTGTTGTTTTGTATTAGAATGTCACCATAGTTTTTGACGCAGGTTGCTAGATGAAAATCCTCGTAATCAACGGCCCCAACCTGAATATGCTGGGGAAAAGGGAATCGTCTCTGTACGGCGTGAAGTCGTTGGCCGACATCGAAGTGCTGATTGAGGAGAAGGCCCGCGACCTCGACGTGGACGTAGAGACTTTCCAATCCAACTCGGAAGGCGCTATCATAGACTACCTGCAAGAGGCGGCATCGGACGCAGAGGGCATCGTTGTCAACGCCGGCGCCCTGACGCATTACGGCCTCTCGCTTAGGGATGCTCTGGTAGACTCCCGATTGCCCATCGTCGAGGTCCACCTGTCCAACATCCATGCGCGTGACGAGTTTCGGCGCCAGTCCGTCGTCGCCGACATAGCGCAGGGTCAGATAGCCGGCCTCGGTTGGCGGGGATACATATTCGCCCTCGAGTTCCTCGTGGGCACTCTGAGACAAGAAGGCTGACAATGACCGCAAGCAGCAAGCTGGACAGGATTCGGCAGAGGCTCATCGAAGACGAGCTTGACGCGATATTGGTCTCTTCGCCCGAGAACCGCCGCTACATGTCGGGCTTTACGGGCTCGGCGGGGTACCTGCTCATATCTCAGGACGACGCCGTGCTGGCGACGGACTTTCGGTACGTCGAGCAGGCGGGGCAACAGTCGCCGGACTTCAGGGTCAGCCGCACCGGCGCCGGACTGGGCTGGCTCCCGGAATGGACGGCGGAGCAGGGCGTCAAGCGCATCGGCTTCGAAAGCGAGGACCTTACCGTCCACACGTTTGATGCATTCAAGAAGGCCGCCGCCGAGGATGAGAAGTCCAACAAGCCGGAGCTGGTCGGCACCACCGGCATCGTCGAGAAGCTAAGGGTCGTAAAGGACGACAACGAGATAAAGATGCTCACGAGGGCGGTCGAGATCGCGGACCAGGCCCTGGACTCGGTGGCCGCCGCGATTGAGCCCGGCATGACCGAAGAGGCTGTAGCGTGGGAGCTTGAAAAGGCGATGCGAGAGCGCGGGGCCGAGATGATCTCCTTCGACACGATCGTAGGCGCCGGCCCAAACGGGGCCCTCCCTCATCACAGGGCCGATGAGACGGTGATTCGGGAAGGCGACGCCGTAGTGATCGATATGGGAGCCAAGTACCAGGGCTACTGCAGCGACCTCACGCGCACGGTCATCGTCGGGCAGGCCGACGACAAGTTCAAAGAGGTCTACGACATAGTGCTTCGGGCGCAGCTCGCGGCGGAGGAGCAGGTGGAGGCGGGAATGACCGGCGAGCAGGTCGACGCCATCGCCCGAGATATAATATCCCAGGCGGGCTATGGGGAAAACTTTGGCCACAGCCTGGGACACGGCGTAGGACTGGCGGTCCACGAGTACCCGAGGGTCGGTCCTCGTGCGGATGACGTCCTCGAAGACGGCATGGTATTCACCATAGAGCCCGGGATATACCTGTCCGGATGGGGCGGCGTGCGGATCGAAGACATCGTTGTTTTGGAAAACGGCAAGGCCCGCGTGATCAGCAAGGCGAACAAGATCGGATAGTCGGTAGATAAGGGGTGTCCACGAATGACCATCGGATATGGCGACCTGAAGAAGGGAATGGCAATCGAGCTGGACGGCGAGCCCTTCCTGGTCGTTGACTACGAGCGCAGCAAGATGCAGCAACGCGCCCCCGTGATGCGCATCAAGTTCCGAGGCCTGCGCAGCGGCCGCCTCATGGAAAAGACCTTCTCAGGCTACGACGTGGACTTCAAGCTGGCCTCGGTGGAGAGGCGCAGCGCCAACTACATCTACAAGGATGAGAACCTTTACTATTTCATGGACACGGAGTCTTACGAGCAGTTCCCCCTCTCGGAGGACCAGATAGGCAGTGCGATCCAATTCCTCGTCGAACAGACGACCGTCGACCTCGTCCTGTTTCGCGATGAGCCAATCACCATCGAGCTTCCCATCACCGTCGACCTTGAAGTCATTGAGACGGTGCCGGGTGTGAAGGGAGACACGGCGCAGGGCGGCACGAAGCCCGCAACCCTGGAGACGGGCTTCGTCGTACAGGTGCCCCTGTTCGTCAATCAGGGCGCGAAGGTAAAGATCGACACACGCTCGGGAGACTACCTATCCCGCATCTAGCCGGCCTGCCCAATGATGGGCCTGGACTCCTATGTGGCAGGCGGGCCAGTATCGTCGTCTTCCCGTGTATCTACTCGATGCAGGACAGATAGCCAAGAAAATATGGCCGTATATTCCGTCTCACAGGTGTCCTCCTACCTCAAAGAGGTGATCGAGCAAGACTCGCTGCTGCAAGACGTCTGGGTAGCGGGCGAGGTCTCCAACCTGGCTCGGCCCGGCTCCGGACATTCCTACTTTACCCTCAGGGACGCCAACGCCTCTCTGCGCTGTGTAATGTTCAGAAACTCGCGCGGCTCGGAGCAGCTCGACAACGGCGTCGCGATCGTCGCCCACGGCAGGGTGTCCATATACGAGGTTCGCGGCGACCTTCAGCTTATCGTCGACATAGTCCAGCCCGAGGGCGTTGGTGAGCTTCAGTTGAAGCTGGAGCAGCTAAAGCTAAAGCTGGAGACAGAGGGCCTGTTCGAGTCCTCTCGAAAAAGGAAGCTTCCGACATACCCGCAAAAGATAGGCGTCGTGTCCTCGCCGACCGGGGCCGTCTGGCACGACATACAGGACGTAATCGGACGGCGCTACCCCCTGGTTGAGCTGATGCTGGCCCCCGCGCCCGTGCAGGGCGAAACGGCCGCGCCCGCCATTGCGGAGGCCATACAGGCCGCCAACGACGAACCCGGCCTCGACGTCATCATCGTGGCCCGAGGCGGCGGGTCCCTGGAAGACCTGTGGCCATTCAACGAAGAGCTGGTCGCCAGGGCGATCTACGGCAGTCGCGTGCCCGTAGTCAGCGCCGTAGGCCACGAGACCGACTATACGATCGCAGACCTGGTCGCCGACGTACGAGCGCCGACGCCTTCGGCCGCCGCCGAGCTTGTGGTGCCCGACAAGATGGAGTTGAGCTCACGCATACTCGTCGACGAGCAGTCCCTGAACGCCGGCATATGGGGTCAGCTCTCCACAAAGAAGGAGGCCGCGCTGCAGCTCATCGGAAGGATGGAGCGCGGGCGACCCGACCTGGACACGCTTAGAATGCGGGTGGATGACCTGCTCAAGACAGCCTACACGCACCTGAAGCACAACCTGGCGGTGAAGTCCGAGCGGTTTGGTGGGCTGGACGGCAGGCTACATTCGGTCAGCCCCAAGGACACCATGCGAAGGGGATATGCCATTATTCAGATGAAACAGGAGGGCGCCGTGATTAGCGGTGCAACTCAGGTTCGCAAGGGAGACGAAGTGGACGTGACTCTCAGCGAAGGCGGCTTCGAGGCCGACGTCACTTTTGTCAGGAGGGGCGACGATGGCTGAAACCGACAAGGCTCCCGCCGACGACAAGGACCTTAATTTTGAGCAGGCCCTCAATCGCCTGGACGAGACCGTCAAAGCCCTGGAAGAGGGGGGACTTGCGCTCACCGACGCCACCCAGCTCTATGAAACGGGCATGAAGCTCGCCAGGCGGTGCAGCGAGATGCTGGCAACGGCGGAGCTTCGCATAAATCGAATACAGACGGCGTTTGGCGAGCAGATGCGGTTCATGGCCGAAGACTCGGATGAGCAGGACGAAGAGCTTTGATCAGGTTCGTCAAGAACGGCGTTCGCATCCTCGCCAGACGACTGCGGCAACAGGGCCTTCGCACCACCCTCATCTGGGCATACGGCAGAGGCGTACCCTACGTGACGGGCACCCCCATTCTGAAATTCAGCCGCGTCACGCCTCTGGTGTACGTGGGGCCTCAGTTCCGTAAATCGGGCAGGAGTATGCTGCGACGGAAGGGTTTCAGGCACCTCGTTAATATGCGAATCGAATTCGACGACGCGGAGCACGGTCTGGAGCTGGAGAGCTACTGCCATCTGCCCACGGTGGACGACACGGCGATCAGCATGGAGCATCTAAGTCGGGGGATCGAATTCATACACGGCGCCGTCGAGCAGGGTGAAAAGGTCTACATACATTGCTCGGCGGGAGTCGGGCGCGCCCCGACGTTGGCATTGGCCTACTTTATCAGCCGGGGAATGACGCTGGCCGACGCTCTAACGCTGGTAAGGCGGGCGCGGCCGTTCATCTACATCATGCCTCCCCAGATGGAGCTGCTACGCGCCTTCGAGACGGAGACTACGGCAGGAACCAGAGTCAAATAAAACAGGGCGGGGCCCTTCATCTCGCAACCGGACCTGGGATATAGCTTGTTCAACAATCGCTGGACCATACTGGCCTTGCTGGCCCTCGTGCGTACCTCCATGGGCTTCCAGTTCCAGTCGGTAGCCTCCCTGGACTCCTTTCTCATCGAAGACCTGGACCTGAGCTACGGGCAATTAGGCACTCTCATCGGCATGTTCATGCTTCCGGGCGCATTTCTGGCGCTGCCCGGCGGCTTCATGACGAGGCTCGTCGGCGACAAACGCGTCTCAGCGTTTGGTCTGACGATTATGGCGGTCGGCGCCGTCATAATGGGCGTGGGAGGCTCTTACTCCGTAGAGCTTTCCGGCAGGCTTGTGGCGGGCATCGGCGCGGTCCTCTTCAACGTAGTCGTCGTAAAGATGGTAACCGACTGGTTCGCAGACAGAGAAATCGTCACCGCACTGGGGGTCGTTTTAGGAAGCTGGCCCGCCGGAATCGCCTTGGGCCTGCTGACTCAGAACGGTCTGGCAGAAACAACGTCTTGGCAGGCCGTGATGTTCCTTACAGCGGCCATGAGTATCGTGGGGGCGCTGCTCATCACGATGCTCTATCGCGTCGCTCCCGTTGCCGAGCCTGCGCAGGAGAGAGCCACGCAAATCTTCTCGCTTTCGGCTCGCGAGTTCTGGCTGGCGACGGTGGCGGGCCTGACGTGGGCGACATTCAACATGGGCTTCACCTCTTTCTTCAGCTTTGCGCCGGGAGCGCTGGTGGACCGCGGGATTTCCCCGGTAGAGGCTACCGCCCTGGTAAGCATTGGCGTCTGGATTACAGTCTTCTCGGTGCCTCTTGGCGGATTTCTGACGGAGCGGTTGGGCAGACCCTATTCTGCGACTGTACTGTTTTCCCTAATGTCCGGGCTTGCGTTGGCCCTATTCCCATACGTCCCGTTCGCGCTTCTGCTCACCATTCTCTTTGGACTCACGATTGGGCCTCCGCCTGGGGCAATTACGGCAATGCCGTCCCGCATCGCCAGCCGAGACAACCTTGGCCCGCTATTAGGCGTCTTCTTCACCTGGCTTTACGCGGGCAACTTCATCGGGCCGGTAGTCGCGGGCTTCAGCAGAGACCTGACGAGCAGTGCGGCCGCACCCCTGATCGTAGGCGCGTTCTTTTTCATCACCGTTCCATTATTCGTCGGCATCTTTCTAAGATTTCAGAAAGTCAGAGAACAAGGCTTCGCATGACGACATGAAAAATGCTGGTAGAATGGCCTCAACATTTGGGCCCTGCTCATCGAGTACCAGTCCAGAATCCGCAAGCCGTAAACGTGAAGGCCCTTCGAGATGACCGAGCAGAGAGAGTTCCTGACGTTCCTTAACGGGCAGGTCATGCCCCATAGCCAGGCAGCCCTGGAGCTGCAGAGGTCGGGCGCAGGCTCCGCAGGCGGCTTCTACGACGGCGAGCGGACTTTCAACGGCCGCATCTTCAAGCTTCGCAAGCATCTGGAACGGCTCTACAACGGCTTGAACTACTCCGGCATCGACGCCGGTATGACCATGGAAGAGATGGAGCGCATCACCAACTCCATCGTGGAGTCCAACGCCGCGCTGCTTGCCCCCGGAGAGGAGCTCTCGGTCACGCAGATCGTCAGCGTCGTGCCCCCAAAATCGGAAGGGCAGGAGCCCGAGGTAAACGTCGTCATATACTGCGAGCCCCTGGACTTCTCGACCTTCGCCCGCGGCTACGTAAACGGGGTCCGGCTCGTCACGCCGGCGACCTACGGCGCGGGCCTGTCCGAGGACGGCTCCGACGCCGGAGGCCCGCAGGTATTCCCTCTCATGACGAACCAGGACGGTATCATTACCGAGTGCAAAGGCGCGAACTTCATGTTTGCCAAGGACGGCCGGATCAAGCTGCCCGACCGTGGCAACGTGCTGCCCGGCGTTAGCATGCACACGGTCCTGGAGCTTGTGGAGTCGCTGGGGCTAGGCGTCGACGAAGGCGAGTATTCGCCTTATGACGTGTACGAGGCCGAC
>JADFKI010000359.1 GCA_022565015.1 Chloroflexota bacterium | reverse complement strand
CCGCACTCCACCACGTAGAACCAGTAGTAGAAGCTGTTCAAGCTCGTCAGGCCCCTGGGGTCGGGAATGTGCTCGAATCGGAGCACAACCGTATCGCCCTGAATGAAGGACCCCGGAATCAAGAACTGGTCCTCGCCGAAGAAGTAGCGCCTGGGGGGAAATCGCCATACGCCTATCTGCCGGTCATTGACGTAGACGCGGACCGCGCCGCGAATCACCGAGTCGTAGCGCTTGAAGATGATCAGGTCTCTGCCCGCCAGGGTATTGATTCTGAAGCTTTCCGAGCCGGAGGTCACGCGAGCGTCGTCTTCGATCGTTACGGTCGGACTTGTTCTGAACTTACGCTCCACGACGCGATGCAAAGGGTTCATCTCCCAGTCGTGGTCTATCTCATCGGACGGGTCGCCGACGTCCAGGGAATCTATGAGTCGAAGCCTGTCAAGGGATATGTTTCGCACCTGGTGCCTGGGCTCCGAGACGGGCGCCCAGTCGTTCTCGTAGACCACGAGTCGAGGACTCTCCAGAATCGCGTTGCTCTCCGTCTCTATGGAGGCCAGCTCCTTGCCGTTCGGCCAGCTTCTGACGTAAACGTTGTCGAATGCCACGGTGTAGTCTACCTGCAGCCTGGACGCCGCCTCGAAGGGAGATGTGCCTATGGTTTCGTGGTAATTTACCCCCGTTAAGTCGACGAGGGGCCGGTCGGCGAAATATCCCAGCGCACCCGGACTGAAGACGCCGACGTTGGCGTCCGGAGGCAGGTTTTCGTCGATCCACGTAGCGATGGGTACGCTTACCTCCGCGATATTCCTGACGCTGATGGAATACTCCGGCAGCTGCTGGAGCCACTTGAGCGGCAGCCCCAACAGCGGCACCAGGGCGAGGGCCACGACGACGAAGGCCATCGTAAATTGGACATGCCTCCTGGATTCCGCATCCATCCTTTCTCGAGATCTCACGAAGGCTGTCGACCATTGCCAGGCCGCGGCAACACCCATCGCCACGAGCACTACGACAAAGGGCAGAATCGGGTCCAGGTACCTTCTGAAGGAATAGCTCCACTTCTCGTCCGGCAGCGGCACCAGCACCGAGAAGGCGTAGACCAGGGCAACGGGGATCATTATCAGTATCAGAGTTCGGGGTCCCCTCAGCTTGAGCCCATGGTAAGCGCCGACCAGAATCAGCGAGAGCGTCACTATCGCCTGATAGCCGCCCAGGTAGCTCGTCTGCCCCAGGTATCCCTTCCATATCGCAAGAAGGTTGCCGACATCGAACAGCGTAAACTCCTGTGTTATGACATAGTAGGAGTTGGGTAACGCCAGGCCGGTCACCGACCAGTTGTAGGCTCCCCAGGCTATGGCGGCGAACAGAGCCGGGGCCACCAGAAGGAAGTTGTTCTGAACGTCGTCCCAGGTCACGAAATCGCGCTGATCTCCGACCCACAGCCGCCTGGCGAAGGCGATTAGCAGCACTATCGGAACAAGGAGTATGGCCTCGGGCCTGGCCACCACGCCAAAAGCCATTAGGATGCCGGCCAAGGTCATCCTGTCACCTATGTAGGCCCAGGCGACTCCCAGAGCGAGAAAGGCGAAAAGGAGAGACTCAGACCCGGAGACCTGAGCGTACGATAGGGTCGGGTCTATCGCGATAAGCAGACCTGCCGCGACGGCCAGGAGCTTGTTGTCCGTGACGAGCCTGACGATCCTATATACCAGCGCGCTCAATCCAAAGCCCAACGCAATCCCCATGAGCTGGGCCAGGGCGGGCAGCTCGACGCCAAGCTGAGCGAACGGCCAGTGCAGCGCCCATATCAGCAAGATCCATAGAGGACTCGTCATGCCCGCCTCCGCCGCGGGAAGAGCGTATGAAAAGGTCTGCGACTCTATGAAATTGCGCGCGTAGACGAGCAGAGTCCATGTGGCGTCGGCAGGCACGAGGTTCCATCCCGACGGGCTTCCCGGCAATCTGACAAATAGAAAGGCGAGGCTGGTCAGGAGAGTCACGGAGCCAAAGGACAGATAAGGCCATGCCGCCGCCACATAGGGGTTGACCGAGTCCCAGGCTTCGCTCAGCCTGCCCGGACGTCTGAGCCGTGATGCGGCGACATCGGCTTCAGGCACAATGCTTGGCAGCAGCTCCAGCACCTCGTCAACGCTGAAGGGCATCGGCACGAAAGTCGTACCGTTGGTTGTCCTTACCTCGGTCCCGACGTCCGAGGCGCCCAGGACCATGAGTGGAACCGTTGACAGCTCCGGGCGGGAGGCCAGGTAGCGCTCGATTCCAACGCCCGCCTGCGCCTCTTCGGCCCTGGCGATTATCAGGGCCGGGGGTTCGTCCAGCGCTACGTCGAGGGCTTCGTCATAGGTTGCGA
>JADFKI010000139.1 GCA_022565015.1 Chloroflexota bacterium | reverse complement strand
GGCTCGAATGTATCTACCAACGCGGCGGGCACAGCGTCGAGCTTCGACCACAATCCCAGTGACGCCAGGGCCAGAATCGCGGTGCCCCGGCTCGTGGCCTCGTCTTCAAGGCATACGGTAACCGTCCGGCCCAGAACATCCGCCATCACCTGCAGCCAGTACGGAGACCCGGTTAAGGCCCCTCCACTGGCAACAATCCGGCAATTGTAAGATACATAAGGTAACAGCATTCTCCAGACGAGGTCAAATCGGTGCGAGACGGCTTCCAGCGCGGCCTGGAGGATATGAATGGGCTTCGTATAATATCAGGGCTTGTTGAGAAACCATCGTCCCAACGTTCGGTGTGACGTATAGTAACCTTGACCGAGACGCATCAACTAAGGGGAGGAAGATTATGACCCAGAGACCCGAGCCGCGCACAGGTCACCCATACCACATGTACGAGATGATACAGGGCCAACCCGACGCTATAGAACGTGTTCTTAACGAGGAAGTCGACGCCGTCAGGGCGCTGGCAGACAGGATAGAGTCTGCGGAGCGAGTCCACATAGTCGGCATTGGCACCTCCTGGCACGGCCCACTGGTGGCGGAGTTCCTGCTACGAAATGTTGCGGGTCGCGACGATGCCCGTGCCTGGAATTCTTTCGAGTTCTGCTCCTATCCTCCGGAGCTCGGGCCGCAGGATCTGGTCATCATCATGAGCCATTCAGGCACCAGAGTGTACTCGTCTAGAGCGTTGGAGATGGCAAAGGCCAGAGGAGCGCAAACCGCTAACGTCACCGGCCTGGAATCAGACGCCAAGTCCAGCCTGTCGGACGTAGTGATACGCACCAGTATAAGGGACAGGTCTTCCGCCCATACCATCTGCCACACCACTGCCATGACAGTGCTTGCCATGGTGGCCACCGAGCTTGGCCTCAGAGCGGAGAAGGAGCAGGCTATCTCGCTTCAGAAGGGACTGGAAGGGCTGCCTGGTTTCGTAGAGGCAGCGCTAGCCCAGGAGCCTGCAATCCAGAACTGGGCTCAGCAGGCGCAGGATGTAAAGAGATTCTACTTCGTCGGTTGGGGGCCGAACACCTCAACGGCCTATGAGGTGGCCCTGAAAATCAAGGAGGCCGCATACCTGACTACAGAGGGCTTCCAGTTAGAGCAGTACCTTCACGGCCCCTACGTGGCGACAGCCCCTGGCACGATGGTCACATACATAGCGCCGCCCGGTCCCAGTCGGGATAGGCTCATCAACATCATAGAAGCTACCAGGACCGTAGGAGCGCGCACGGTTGCTCTGGTTGAGAGAGAAGACCCTGAGATATCCAGGCTGGTACATACAGCCATCTCTCTGCCTGCCCTTCCGGAAGCGCTGACACCAATCGTGTACGTGGTCGCCTTGCAGCTGTTCACCTATTGGCTGGCAGTGAGAGCGGGACGGAGCCCAGACACCTTCAGGTTCGACGACCCTGTTTACATGGCTGCACGCGAGAGATATATCCAGTTTTGATGTAAACCCTCGCTGGAAGTGGGCTAAGTATTCTGCCCAGGCATAGCCTCTCAGGGCTGAAGTGGGAAATCCTGACTTAAGGAATTGGAATTGAAGATCACCGATGTATCCACCACCGTGCTGTCCTATCCCCACGCGCCGCCTATCCAGGACGCCACCATCCCTACGCCTCCGGAAGGGTCCGGCGGGCGCACACAGCTCTTCGTTCATATCAAGACCGACGAGGGGGTCGAGGGACTGGGGATAGGGCAGGGGTCGCCCGGCGTCCGCGAGGTAATCGAATCGGGCCTCAAAGACCTGTTGATCGGTCAGGACCCTTTCGACATCGAAAGGCTCTGGAACGATATGTTCTGGCAGGTGCGAGGCTACGGCCGAAAGGGCATTGCGTTTTGCGCTATATCCGCTGTGGACATAGGTCTCTGGGACCTGAAGGCCAAGGCGTTCAACGTGCCCCTGTTTAAGCTGTTGGGGCCGTACCGCGACTCCGTCCCCATTTACGGCAGCGGAGGCTGGACGAACTTCAACGAGCAGGAGCTGGTCAAGGAGATGACCGACTACGTTCAGGAGGGCATACCCAGGGTAAAGATGAAGGTCGGCAAGGACTTCGGGCAGTCGGAGAGAGAGGACATTCAGAGACTTGCCGCCGTGCGCAGGGCGGTGGGAGACGACGTCGCCGTCTACATAGACGCCAACAACGGCTACTACGCCAAGCAGGCCATATACATGGCTAAAGAGTTCGAGCAGTACCAGGTCGGCTGGTTCGAGGAGCCTTTGCTTGCCGACGACATCCGGGGCCTCGCGGAGGTCCGCCAGGCCATAAACATTCCCCTGGCGACGGGCGAGCACGAGTACACGAAGTATGGTTTTCGAGAGCTTATTGCCGGTGGCGCCGTCGATATCGTGCAGCCCGACGTCGGTCGTGTCGGCGGCATAACGGAGTGGATGAAGGTCGCCCACATGGCGCACGGATTCAACCTGCCCGTCGCGCCTCACGCCGTCCAGCTTGTGCACCTACACCTGGCCTGCGCCACGCCGAACCTCAAGGTCGTGGAGTACATGAACACGGCGCTGGCGGGCGACCGCATCTGGTACACGGAGTTCCCGCAGCAGAAGGACGGCATGTGGTCGCCCTTTTACGACAAGCCGGGCCTCGGACTGGAGCTTTCGCCGGAGGCTGTCGAGAGGTGGCGAGTCCAGGGCTAGAACCCACATGTGTGAACCGGAAATTCAATCGCGTAGTTCGATGCCGCCTGCCCGGCACACGACCTCAACCCAAGCATCCGTCGGACGTCGAGCCACATCATATAAATTGCAGGGTATGAGACCGCACACGAACATTTACTCGCATGAGCCCAATCTTAATTTCAGGTGCATGACTATCTGCCTTTTCTCGCTGCCACATGCGGCGGAAGAGAGGGAATTGTCGTCAGGCAGATAGCTCAGCGTTTTCTGGGTTCTCGAATTCGCAAAAGCGATTAACTATATACTGAATAGGAATTGCTTGAGTCGGCCATAACCCGGCCCTATCCAGCACGCCACACTAACGTTATATAAATCACAAAGGCAGGTTCGGAGTAACTAGATGAAATCGGGAAAGCGCACGAATCCGATGACGTGGCTAATCATTGGAAGTGGTGTAATTCTCCTGCTGCTGTTCCTCATGCCAAGAGGAGGAGCGGGGCCGGAGATCGAAATAAGCCAGGTAATGCAGATGGCCCAGTCGGGGCTGCTGGAGAAGATCGAGGTGAAGGGAGACGATCTGATCGTCTTCACCATCTCCGGTGAGGTCTTCACTTCAAGGAAAGAAGCGGGCGTGAGCGTGCTCGAGCTTCTGAACGAACGCGGGCTCGACCCGGGCCTCGGCGGCATACAGGTGGACGTGAAGTCCCAGGGGAATTCGTTCTTTGCCCTGCTCATAACTTTTCTGCCCATAGTCTTGATAGGCGCGCTGATCTTTTTCATGATGAGGCGGTCGCAGGGCGGCATCAACCAGGCGATGAACATCGGCAAAAGTAAGGCGCGGCCGGTCGCCACAGACGCCCCGTCCGTGAGGTTCGACGATGTCGCAGGGTCGGACGAGGCCAAGCAAGAGCTGATCGAGATCGTGGACTTCCTCAAGAGCCCCGAAAAGTTCACTCGACTCGGAGCGAAAATACCCAAGGGCGTTCTCCTGATCGGCGCACCGGGAACGGGCAAGACGCTCATTAGCCGGGCGGTCGCCGGAGAGGCCGGCGTACCGTTCTTCGCCACCAGCGGCAGCGAGTTCGTGGAGATGTTCGTTGGCGTCGGTGCGAGTCGCGTCAGAGACCTGTTCGACCGGGCCAAGCGAAACGCGCCCTCCATCGTCTTCATCGATGAGATCGACGCCGTCGGCAGGCATCGCGGCGCGGGCATCGGGGGCGGCAACGACGAGAGAGAACAGACGCTGAACCAGATCCTCGTGGAGATGGACGGCTTCGAGGCCAATGCGAACGTGATCGTCATCGCGGCCACCAACAGGCCGGACGTGCTGGACCCTGCGCTGACTCGACCGGGAAGGTTCGACAGGCGGGTAATGATAGATCTTCCCGACATCAAGGGCAGGCAGGCGATACTGGAGGTCCACGCGAAGGGCAAGCCCCTCGCCAACGATGTGGACCTGCACACCGTCGCCAAGGAGACCCACGGATTTACCGGTGCCGATCTTGCCAATCTCGTAAACGAGGCCGCGATATTTTCGGCTCGATTGAGTAAGACCGAGATAGGCATGGCGGAGTTCGAGGAGTCCATAGATCGGGTGATGTCGGGCCCCGCTCGCAAGAGCCGAAAGGTCAGCGACCGGGAGAAACAGGTCGTGGCGTACCATGAGGCCGGACACGCCGTGGTGGCGGCCCAGATTCCGGACGCGGACCCCGTTCACAAGGTGACGATCGTGTCCCGAGGCATGGCGGGAGGACACACCAGGCTGTTGCCCGAAGAGGACAGGAACCTGTGGACCAAAAGCCAGTTCGAGGCCATGATCACCGTCATGATGGGCGGGCAGGCTGCGGAGGAGGTGGTCTTCGGCGACGTGACCACCGGCGCGTCCGACGACCTTCAGAACGCTACGAACGTCGCTCGGAAGATGGTGACGGAGTACGGCATGAGCGCTGAGCTTGGCCCACAGGCGTTCGAAAGCAACCAGGGCCAGGCGTTCCTGGGGAGGTACATCTCTCGAGGACAGAACTACAGCGACGCAATTGCACAAAAGATCGACTCGGAGATCGGCAAGATTCTGATTGTGGCCAGGAAAAAGGCGAAGGAGACCGTGGAAGCCAACAGGGACAGGCTCAGCCGCCTCGCGGAACGCTTGCTGATAATAGAGACGTTACAAGGTCCGGAGCTTCAGGACCTGCTTGTGGGTAACCTACCGGGCAACGCGCCCGCGGAGGCATGAGTGAGGCCCACTGGCTAAGAGCCTTATCCGAATGCCTCATTCGGACGTCTTACGGTCCTTCGACCGTGCTCTCCGCAGAAGCGGTCCGATGGATTGGACTCCGAAGATATTCTGTTTGAAGAGTCGGACAGGACGAACGGAAGATCGCTCGTTCGTGGTGTCCGACTCCTTAGCATGTATATCTTCGGACTCCGCTTCTGCGGAGAGCTTGTCGAACCATTCGTGGCAGTTATCGGATAGGCTCTAAATCGAATAGGGGAAGCTTGATAGCGTCCCTTTGCATTTCAATCGCCGTTCGGCAGTTGCCAGGCAGTAAATGCGTCACTGCCATCTCTGAATCACGCTCGACTCAGGGCCCTGTTCTCTAATTTGACTGGCCGGCTAGCTCCTCAAATACGCTCCGCCACGTCTCGTCACTGCCCTGGGCGTAGCCGTCCCTGTAAACGATAACTCCGTCTCTGTCCACCGCGACCTTTGAAGACTGCACCTGGATGTTAAACTTTCGCAGCATATCCCCTTCGGGTATCGCCATCGGCCATGGATACCCCTGGGAGTCGCTGTAGGCCTCGAGCACCTCAATGCTCTCATTCGGGTCAACGCCTATGCCGTAGAATGCCACTGCGTCCGCGTATTCGGGATAAATCGTTTTCATGCGCTGTAACTCAGCGCGGCAGGACCTTCACCACGTTGCCATGAAGTAGAGAAACGCCGGCTTGCCCTCCGCGGCAAGCTCCTCGCGGCTCACCGAGGTGCCATCGAGAAACGTAACCTCGAAGTCCGGGGCCCGCTCTCCGACGGCGCTTCCTATCTTCACTTTCGGTGCCGGCTCGACGATGGGCAACGGCTTCTCGTCGACCATGACGACCGCCGATGCCGAATCCGGCGTTGCTTCCGGCCTCTCAGCCACGGGTGCGCCTCCGCCGCAGGCCGCAAGAACGACTAACGCAGATACAGATGCAATTGCACCAGCCCAAGAAAACTTCATTCTACTCTTGTCATTCCTCCCTCAGGTGTGGGGACCTGGGTAATTCCAGGGGTAAACTCCATGTCTTTCCTGGGGCCATAACCCTTCGCGAACCACCGCGCCCTTCCAAGGCCTTCGATTTCAATCTCCAGGACGTCGCCGTCGTTCAGCGGGCCAAGCCCGACGTGAAAGGTGCCCGTGGCAACGACGTCGCCCGGCCGAAGACTCACAAAGCGGGTCGCCCATGCGATCTGCTCTGGTATGAAGTTGGCCATATGCTTGGTGTTGTAGTCCTGGCGAAGCTCGCCGTTCACCCACGACCTGACATTGAGGTTATGTGGGTCTTCTACCTCGTCCTTCGTCGTTATCCACGGTCCGCACGGGCCGAAAGTCCTCTGGCCCTTGGACAGGAGCGTTGTCCGCCTGGTCATGCCCCTCGCCGAGATGTCGAAAAACGGCACATATCCGAATACGTGGTCCATTGCGTCCTGTTGCGAAACGTTTCGAGCCGACTTGCCGATCACGTATGCCAACTCCGCCTCCGGCTGATAGACGAGCACGGGTGGAATGTCGGGCAGCTCGACCGTGCCCTCCGGCGCCAACAGGTCGGTGTCCTTGTAGAAGAACTCGTTGGGTAGGTCGTCTCTGGACCTGTCGGAGCGGTCGACGTAGTTCGCGAAGGCCGCCATGCACTTGCTTGGCCGCGGAATGGGGGCCAGCAGGCGGACGTCGCTCAAGGGCACGCCCGCTTCAGACGACACCCGGCCCTGAAACTCGTCACGGTAGGTAGCGAACTCGCCGATGATCTCCTCGATAACGTTTTGAGGCCCCTTCTCACGGTGTGACGCCACGGCATCGGTGACATCCACAACGCGGTCCCCGTCTTTCAGCACACCAATTCGATTGTCGTCGAACCTCAATATCTTCATGTCGGTCGCCTTTCAGTCTCCGGATGGTTGAATTATCACCGCCGCCCCCGTCCCAGCAACACCAACATGAATTATAGGAACCGTTTGCCCTGCAAGCAACAGAGACTGAAGAGGAAACAAGAAGTCGACCCGGCATTTTCACGCGGGCCGCGTCTGAAAGGTCTCACAGCCCGGTACGTATGAAGGCCGGCACTGGATTGGTTAAACACATTCCCACCGCGAGGACTGTCCGTACATAAGCCGACCATGTAAAATATGCTCCAGGTCGAGATCACCATTCTCGAAAAGGGTATTTACTGCAAAATTACCCCCTGAAATTGTTCGCCGTGTTAAGGAGGACTGCATGACACAGAGCCCGGTCCCAGCTTCCAAGATGCCCTCGGTGCCTCCCCGTATACTCCTCGGCCCAGGGCCCAGCAACGTCGACCCAAGAGTCCTGCGCGCCATGATGCAGCCGATGATTGGCTACCTGGACCCGGACTACATCGAGATTATGAACGAGACCGTCGACATGCTAAAGCAGGTATTTCAGACCAGCGAAGGCAGTGCCTTTCCCCTGTCCGGCACGGGTTCGGCGGGAATGGAGGCCGGACTTTCCAGCCTGCTGGAGCCTGGTGATACCGTGGTGATGTGCATCTACGGCTTCTTTTGCGAGCGCATGGTGGATATGGCTGAGCGCGCGGGCGCAAACGTCGTGCCGCTCAGAGCCGACTGGGGCCGGGCGTTTCCCGAGGAGATGCTCGAGGCCGAGCTGAAGAAGCACTCAAACGTCAAGCTCGTGACGGCGATTCAGGCAGAGACATCCACCGGCGTTCGGCAGCCTCTTCAGGGCCTGTCGAGGCTGGCGCAAGAACATGACACGTTGTTCATGGTGGACGCGGTGACCGCACTTGGCGGCGAGGAGATGGCTTTCGACGCCTGGAACATCGATTACGCCTATGCGGCGACGCAGAAGTGTATGGCCTGTCCTCCCGGTCTCTCGCCGGTGGCCATAAGTCCGCGAGCGCTTGAGTCCATAAAGAGCCGAAAGACAAAGCCTGTCTCCTGGTACCTGGACCTCTGGCTCAACGCCAACTACTGGGGCTTCGACCGCGTTTACCACCACACGGGACCCGTGAGCATGGTGCTGGCTCTTCGAGAGGGCTTGAGGCTGATACTGCAGGAGGGCCTGGAAAACAGGTACGCTCGACATCATCGGAACGCGGCGGCGCTATGCGCCGGACTAGAGGCCCTTGGCCTCCGGATGGTCGTGCCCGCGGAACACCGATTGGACCAGATCACGTTGGCGTGGATACCGGACGGTGTCGATGGCGATGCGGTCCGGAATTCGTTGCTGCGCGGGCACGGGATCGAGATCGGGCGCGGGCTGGGCGAGTTCGCCGGCAAGGTATGGCGCGTGGGCCTAATGGGTGAGTCCAGCAAGCCCGAGTACGTCCTTGCGCTGTTGTCCGCAATGGAGAAGATACTGCCCGAGCATGGGTACGAGGTAGCCTCCGGGGTGGCCGTTGCCGCCGCGAGCGAGTCGTTGGCGAGGGCTGGGGGTTAGGGAGATTGGGACGCGGGCCTGCGATTAGTAGGTGTCGTCAGTCGATGAGGCCCATCATGATAGCAGTAGCCGGATATGCCTAGTCGTCTAGCACGGCGATTGCCTGGATCTCCACCAGCATCTCCGGCCGGGCCAGCGAATGTACCGTGATAAGCGCGCTGCAAGGAAATCCATTACTGAAATACCCGCTGCGGATTTGAACGAACTCGTCTCCGAACCGGCTGTCGACGATGAATACGGTCATCGTGACGATATCGTCGAGGGCGCCTCCCACATCGGACATCAACCCGCG
This sequence comes from Chloroflexota bacterium, assembly GCA_022565015.1. GTDB lineage: Bacteria > Chloroflexota > Dehalococcoidia > Lucifugimonadales > JADFKI01 > JADFKI01. Next base: position 720 of record JADFKI010000139.1, on the reverse strand, counting down.
CAATAGCTCGAAGCATCGGTGGGCCTGGGCCGTGAAGTCACCCGCAAGCGAGTTGCCATCGGCGTCGACGACAGCACCGTGGCCGGCCAGATAAACGGTAGTGCCGCCCTTGATCTTAACGGCGCGTGAATAGCTCCTGGTCTCTTCTCGATCACCCTTAAAGTACTCGCGGCTCATGTGCGCTCCTTTTTTCCGTAGATAGAGTCAGGATTCACATTGATACGAAGGGCCAGGGCGCCGCGTAAGGGGCCAGGCTACCCTGGCGGTCTCGGAGCGTCAAGCATGCGACGCCTACTCGACGACGATGTAGCGGCGGTGGCTGGAGTAGTGCTCGGCGCCGTCGGCACGGGCCAGGGCCTCGGTCTTATCGTTCCAGCGGTCTGCAGGGACCGAACGGATCGCTCGAATACGCCTATCGAACTCGCTCTGCGCACCTTCGCGCGCCTCGTCCAGGCTCAGACCGCTGTCCTCCTGCTGCCACCGGGCATTTATCTCGTCATCAGTCCCCTCGATTCGAGGGATGATGCGACCCTCGAGACTAGCTTGCAGCTGCGAGGTGGATAACTCCATCCAGCGGGCGAGGTGCGCGTAGATGTCGCGACTCTTCCATTCAGGAGAAGCCGGCTCGTGGAGGCTTTCATCGGGGTGTGCATTCAGTACGGCGACAAGCTTCCGCCACTCGGCCAGGTCTTGTTGTAGCATTTTTTTCAGCTCTTCCGT
>JADFKI010000138.1 GCA_022565015.1 Chloroflexota bacterium | reverse complement strand
GCCCTTGAGGTCACGAGACCAGATCATGGGCGCGCTCATGATTCGGTCCAAAAGTCCCAACGCCTATACGCTACACGAGCTGCGGCTGGCCGAAAGGCTTGGCGACCAGATAACAGGCGCGATATCCAATTCCGAGCTGCACAAGGCGCTGGAGATCGAATCGAACGAGCGAGATACGTTGGCGGAGATCAGCCGAGTAATAAGCTCTTCTCCTGAGATCGACGATGTCTTCGATAAATTCGTTGAGCTAGCGAAGAGACTTTTCTCTTTTGACCGCATCGTTATTAATCGGATCGATCTGGAGGCGAATACTGCTACTGTAGCGTATCGAATGGGGCCAAAAGTTGAAGAAAGACAGGTTGGAGATGTATTCCCTATGAAGGGAACGACTATGGAGGAGATCGTCTCCAAGAATTGCGGCGTTCTGGTCCAGGGCTTGAACGCTCAGCAACTTTCTGAAGCCTATCCCAGACTGGCCAGGGGATTCAATGCCGGATTTCTTTCGGGCATCACCGTGCCATTGAGATCGCAGGACCGGATTATCGGTGCGCTGATGTTTCGGTCCAGGACTTTCAACGCTTACACTTCGTACGATCTTAGTCTCGCAGAGCGGCTTGGGGACCAGGTCGCCGGAGTCATCGCCAATTCCGAGCTTCATAAGGACATAGAGCGGCGGGCGGCGGAGCAACAGGCGCTGGCAAAGATAGGACGGATCATCAGCGGCTCCATCGACATCGATGAAGTATATGAGAGCTTCGCCATCGAGGTGAAGAAGGTGCTGCCCTGCGACAGAATCTCTATTGCAATACTGTATCCCGACGGGTCCAAGACGACTCATTCCTTCGTGAGTGGTCTGGACACCCCGGATATGACGAAGGGCTCGGTCATAGAGGTGGGAGGCACGATGGCAGAGGAGGTCATTTCCTCTCGGAGTGCCAAAATATTCGCCTTTGATGATGTGAAGGAATACTCGAGACGCTTCCCCGGTAGAAGTCCAATGTTCGAGCTAGGGGTTCGTTCTCACGTTTTCGCGCCCTTAATAGCGAACGATAAGGTCATCGGTCTGTTTTACGCTGGTTCCAAGAAAACTGGTGCTTACAGCGAGTCGGACAGGCAGCTAGCGGAGCGAATTGGCGATCAGATAGCGGGCGCCATAGCTAATTCCAGGCTTCACGCAGCCTTGGAGAGAGATGCAACTGAACGGCAAGTGCTTGCAGACGTCGGGCGCACGATGAGCTCCTCCCTGGTCATCAGCGAAGTATTCGAGCAGTTCGCTGAACAGGTCGGCAGGATCCTAAATTTTGATAGAATCGCAATCGCCGCCATAGACTGGGACAGACAGATCATATCAAACCTTCACCATTACGGCGATACCGTCGAAGGGAGGTCCTTCGGCGACGAGACTCCCCTAAAGGGGACCACCGTTGAGGAGACCGTAAATAGGGATTCCGGTGTCATAATCCAGGACATTCCCCCGGAAGAGATCGCAAGGCTCTATCCTGGCTCGGCCGCGGGAGTGAAAGTAGGTTTCCGCTCCTTCATGACCGTGCCGCTGCGCTCCCGGGACAAGATAATAGGCGCGATTGTGATGCGGTCGTATAGGCCGCTTGCTTTTGACCAGCGAGACCTCGACCTCGCCGAGAGAGTGGCCGATCAGATAGCGGGCTCCGTGGACGGATCTCAGCTCTATCTGGAGCTTAAGAAGACGGAAGAGGCCCTCAATGAAAGCCTTGACAGGTTTGATCTCGCAGCCCAGGGCTCCGGAGACGGCCTTTGGGACAGGTTGATAACTTATCGGGGAGAACATGGCGACTACTTTAATGAAGATGATTTCGTCTACTTTTCACCCAGGTTTAAAGAGCTGCTGGGCTATGAGGACCACGAATTTCCTGATGACTTAAAAAAGTGGCCCGGGATCATCCACCCTGACGATGTAAAGCTGGTCAAACAGGCGGTCATAGACCACTTTGAGCACAAGAAGCCTTACGAGGTGGAATACAGGGCCCGGACCAAGAGCGGTGAATACCGCTGGTTCAGTTCGCGGGGCCAGGCGCTTTGGGATGAGTCCGGCAGGCCCATAAGATTTATGGGCTTCATGAGAGACGTGACCAACCAGAAGGCGCTGGAAGCCCAGCTCATGCAGTCCCAAAAGATGGATGCCTTTGGGCAGCTGGCGGGCGGCGTCGCCCACGACCTAAACAACATGCTCTCCGTCGTTATGAGCTATACCCATCTGGCAAAGACGACCCAGATAAGTGAAACCAGGGAACTACATCTTGAGGAGGTCTTGAAAGCCTCAGAGCGGGCCGCAGAGCTTATTAGTCAGCTTCTGGCTTTTTCCAGAAGGCAGATCATAAAGCCGAGGACGATAAATCTGAACGATGTAGTCGCGGATGTCGAAATGATGATTCGCCGCCTGTTAGGGGAGGAGATCAGGCTGGTAACAAAGCTTGATCCGGACGTCCAGCTGGTTGAAGTGGACCCAGGGCAGGTCGAACAGGTGCTGGTGAATCTCGCGGTCAATTCGAGAGACGCCATGCCCAAAGGCGGTACACTGCTGATCGAGACGTCCAGTGAAACCGTCGACCAAGAACGGGCGAACGTAGTGGGGGAGCTCAATCCCGGCGCCTATACGGTAATTACCGTCCAGGACACGGGCACAGGCATACCAGACGACGTAAAAGATCACGTCTTTGAGCCGTTCTTCACAACAAAAGAGGTTGGAAGGGGAATCGGGTTAGGCCTTTCGACCTGCTACGGTATCGTAGCCCAGAGCGGAGGATGCATCACGGTGGAAAGTGTCGTCGGCAAAGGCAGCACCTTCAAGATTTACTTCCCCGCGAAAGAGGGGCCAACGGAATCTCTTCCATTTTGGGACCAGTCCGGGCATCTTCCCGTTGGGACCGAAAGCATTCTAATAGTCGAGGACGAGCCGCTCGTCCGTAACGTAGCCGTTCACGTGTTGAAGGAGCAAGGGTATACGGTCATAGAGGCCTCGAACGGATTAGAGGCGCTCGACGTAGTTTCTCAGCATCAAGGCGGGCCGATTGATCTGCTCCTGACCGACATGGTCATGCCTGCCATGGGCGGCAGAATACTCGCGGAAAGACTCAAAGAGATTCATCCGGAGATGAAGGTGCTTTTCACCTCGGGATATACGGAAGACGAGGCGTTCAAAGATGAGGTTTTCAACGAACGCACGAACTTCATGGGTAAACCCTTCAATCCATCCACCCTTACAAGGAAAGTACGCGAGGTACTTCAGGACGGCATTGAAGGCAACGCACAAGAAGACCTGATCAACAGCGTCTAGCGCTATTAGCCGGCTCATCGAGGGCTTTCACTTTGCCGGCTAATTCATTCTCCTACCCCCGTCGACGTTAATGGCCTGCCCGGTTATGTTATGGGCATCATCGGATGCCAGGAAGGCCGCGAGCTTGCCGATGTCTTCCGGCGTCTGCTCCTTGCCCATCGGTATGACCGACGCCACCAGCTTCTCGAAGTACTCGCGCCCGCCGAGGTCCCGCAACTCGGGGTTGGTGCCCAGGGTAGACCCAAAGCTGATACTACGCTCGACCAGTCCCTCAAACATCGGAGTCCACAGTAGCCCGGGACAAATGGCGTTTACGTTGACGTCGTAGGGCGCCATCTGCAGGGCGTGGGACTGCGTCCAACTGACCACGGCCGCCTTGGAAGCGTTGTAGTGAGGTATGTCGGCGCCACCTTGCCTGGCGGCAATCGAGGCTATGTTGATTATCTTGCCGTAGCGCCGCTCTTTCATGTGAGGCGCCGCTGCCTCCGAGACATTTACTACGCCTCTGAGGTTGACGGCCATGACCAAGTCCCAGTCGTCGTCGCTTGGCGTAGGTCGCTTCCACCATTCGGCGGCCCCGATGACACCGGCGTCGTTGACCAGTATGTCGATCTTGCCGAACAGGTGCAGAGCCTCGGCGACGAGGTGAGCGGCGGAGTCTCGGTCCGTGACGTCAACGTCCACGATACCGGCCTTCCGCCCCGTTGCAGCTATTTCGTCGGCGGTCGACTTTGCGCCCTGCGCGTTCATGTCCGCGACCACGATGTCGGCGCCCTGGCCGGCAAGTGCCTTGCATATGCCTCTGCCTATGCCGCTGGCCCCGCCGGTGACAACGGCTACCTTATCCGTCAGATCGATCATCATCACAGCTTACTCTCGAACCGGATATTTCCGCATCAAGATACATCCGGCATGGCGCCTTTGCAAATCAGCCGTCCCGCCGACTGCGACGGTGTTGACACTCCAATGGCCTTGGAATACGCTGCAAATAGCTCCGGACGAAGCTATACGGTTGTCGGGTTTACAGAATGATCAGTAGGGACTGGATTCCCGAGTAAGCAGAGTCTGAGAGGTCGTCGAATGGCGGAGACAGAATTTTATACCTGGGGCCAGTGAAGCACCTGCAAGAAGGTGAGGGGTGCCCTCACCGGGAGCGGAGTAGAGCTGAAGGAGCGAGACTTCTTCAAGGATGCCTTCACGGAGGCTGAGCTTCGCGAGCTGCTGGGTGATACTCCGGCATCTGAGATATTCTCCTGGAGGAGCCCCTCGGTCAAGAAGATGGGCCTGGACAAGGACTCGCTAGGCGAGGATGACCTCATAAGGCTCATGCTCGAGGAGCCGAGGCTTGTTCGGAGACCACTTGTTCGCAAGGGCGCCAGGCTCGTCGTGGGAACGGATAAACGCGCGATGGCCGAGCTGTTTCCCGGTGTTTCGTAAGGATTTTCCTCACTAATGACGCCCGCCGGCCGAGGCAGGCAGACCCCTGCATTCGGCGGCTATGAGGCAGTCCCGCCCCAGCGCTTGGTGACCTCAAGGCAAAGGGATGTCGTCACGCTGTGAATGCCGGGAATGGAGTGCACCTTTTCGCTCAGGAACCGCTCCAGCTCTGCGTGCGTTCGCAGGGTCGCCCACGCAAAAATGGCGTACCGGCCCGTAACAACGGCGACCCGGTCGACCTCGGAATAAGTCGCCAGCTCCTCTGCGATTTCATGCACCCTCTCGACGGCGGGGTCGATGCCGATTATTACTTCACATTGGTAGCCCGTCGCCTGCGGATTTATGACGGCTACCGTGTGTATCGCTTCCTCGTCAATTAATCTCGTCACCCTGCGTCTCACCGTGCCTTCTGAGACGCCAAGGGTCCTGGCCATCTCCGCGTTCGACGCTCTTCCGTCCTTGCTGAGAATTGCGAAGATCTTCTCATCAAGATCGTCCATCATTGGCATCACCATAATCAGGAAAAATGTTTAAGCTTTCTGACTATATATCATCGTATGAATCGAGGCCATGTAAAGAATAGCTGAGTCATGACCACGGTCAGTACGAAAAACATGCACCGGCATCCACGCCTGCCTAAATCGTGGCTGGCCTTGCCGGGTTTATAACGCCGTGAAGCGCGCGCGGTCCTGTGGCAGCCAAGGTATGCGTATCAGATGGGCGGATCAGTCCCACTCCTCCACTCGAATGAGGTTACCGATTTCGTTAACGACATCGAGATCGGATATGAGCTTCAGGGCATTCTGTATTGCGGCCTCGCCTGCTCTGTGCGTCATCAACACGATCTCCGCCCTTTGCGCTTCATCGTCGTTCTCCTTCTGAATGGCGGAGGCTATGCTTATCTGTAAGTCGCCCAATATTCTGAGGATCTGAGCGAATACTCCGGGCCGCTCCATGACGTTCAGCCGTAAATAGTACTTGGTTTCCAACTCTGACATGGGCCGAACGCCTATGCTCTCGGACAGCACGATTGGGGCCGGCGGCACGACGTTTCCGATGACGTTTCTGGCGATGTCGACAAGGTCGGCGGTCACGGCGCTGGTCGTCGGCATGTCCCCCGCGCCTGGTCCGTGGAACAGCACTCGGCCGGCCAGGTCCGTCTGGACCTCTACCGCATTGAGAACGCCGTCGACATTGGCCATCATCACGTCCTTGCGAATGAGGGCGGGATGCACCCTCACCTGCACGCCGCCGTTCTCCTTACCCGCTATGGCCAGCAGCTTGATGGCATAGCCCAGCTCATCGGCATACTGGAAGTCTTTTGCGGTGAGTCGAGTAATTCCCTCGCGGTAAACGTCTTCGTCCTTAACCCTGGCTCGGAAACCCAGCGTTGAGAGAATGGCCAGCTTGTACGCGGCGTCTATGCCCTCCACATCGTTGGTTGGATCGGCCTCCGCGTATCCAAGCGCCTGCGCCTCCTTTAACGCGTCCTCAAATCCCATGCCCTCCTTGGACATCTTGGTGAGTATATAGTTCGTGGTGCCGTTGACGATTCCGTGGATCGTGATGATTTCGTTGGCGACGAGGTCTCGAATCAGCGGGGCTATTATGGGCGTGCCACCGGCTACGCTCGCCTCGAACAGGACCTGAACGCCCTTCTTACGGGCCAACGTAAGAATGTCCGGTCCGTGACGGGCCATGACCTCCTTGTTGGCCGTGACGACGTGCTTTCCCAGGGTAATGCTCTTCAGTATGTAGTCCAGCGCCGGGTCTTGCCCGCCCATGACCTCCACGACTATGTCCACCTTCTGGTTGCTGAGGATGTCGTCGATGTCTGTGGTAATCAGGCCGTCCGGCGGGTCGAAGGAGCGAGACCTTTGCGGGTCTCTGACCAGGATCCCTTCGAGTGCGACCGGGCCGCCGACCAGGCCCTGGATGAGGCTGCTCTTTTCGGACAGAATTCTTGCCACGCCTCCGCCTACCACTCCCATGCCGAGAAGGCCTACGCCCACGGACGATTTCTCAGACAATGTAATCAACCTCGAGGAACGAATAATGAATTGGCCATCGGGCCTGCTGCCGTGCGTTCAGAGCGCACATGCCCCTTTGACCACAGAGATTATACTGCAAATGCCGAGGCTATAATTGCAGGGATATATCCCAGAGCGAAGAGATTTAGCTGATGATGAGTGGTACGCCTGGGAGTTCGTTCAGAAGCCGAGGGCCCGCTGAAGGGGATTGGGCGGCGCCGGCGTGGGAGTGATTGTGGACGAGATACCGAGCTGCTTTATCACCCAATTGTAGATGTCCGAGTTCATCACGGCGTAAACGTCGTAGTCTGCCCGCTGGTCGTTAAGCCAGTCCGTCAGTGCCCGTGTCTTCAGCGCGTCCTTGCTTGCCGGGCTGAGCTCGCGAGCGGCGTTCCTTTCCGATACCATAAATATGAATAGCTGTTGCGAATCGTCCTGGTTTCGTACAGGGTCGCTCAGCTTCCCGATCTCAAGGGGACTGTTGTAGCTCGACCCAAAAATTATATCGTCATAATCGGGAATAATACCCTCCGGCATCCAGCCAAGGTCTCCCCCCTTCTGACGGCTTCTCTGGACTCTCTTGAGAACTCACTACTTATGAGGTCGAAGGCCACCGACAAGAGCGCCGGGTCCGTCGAGCCTTTAATCGCGTCCTTATACTTTGTGAGAATGATGTCGATCTCGTCGTTTGGCACGACCGCAAATCTATAGACGTGCGCCTGCTCTGCCACCGAGGGCACGCTGTCTCCAATGAACTGGCGCATCCTCTCCCTGAGCAGCGCCCTTCGGACTATCTGCCTATGCTCATCTTCACTTATCCTCGATAGGTTCAGAAAGCTGCCGTAAAGTTCTCTGTAGTCTCTGTCGCGCTGGGCGTCGGAGGTTCCCGCGGCTGCGCTTTCAGGGTCCAGCTGCGCCCGGATGCTAAAGTCAATTTCAGAGTCCGTGGTAGTTATGCCCAGGGCTGGGGCGGACTGCGCGATGATTTCGTTCTCCACAAGCAGCTGGAGCGCCTGAAAGATGTCCGTGCTCAGGTCAAGTCTCTGACCGGTGGTCTCCAGGCTCTTTTGCCGTACCCGCAGCAGCTTGACCATATCTCCACGGCTATACCTGACGTCGTTCACTCTAACGACTAGCTGCTGTGGAGGCCGAACGAAGATGACGACATAGCCCGCGAGGAGTATTCCGACGATCACCAGCATGAATACGCCGATCAAAGCGAAGGCAAGGCGTCGCTTGCGAAGGTCGCGCTGGATGCGGGTGAATTCCCGTCGCCGGTCAGTCCTTATGGGTTGAGAAGGGACTTCCTCTACTTCATCTACCACAGCTCTACCCCTTCAGTTCAGGCAACAGCCAAAGGGACGTCGTCGGAGCGACGATATTCAATCGATGCGTCTAGGATACGAAACCACCGCCGCGGGGAATCGTGTGCGCAGGGCTAAAGGGGAGCATGGCCAGAATACGCGCACGCTTGATGGCCGTGGATAGGGCCCTCTGGTGCTTGGAACAGACCCCAGTCTTGCGCCTGGACTCGATCTTGCTTCTGTCCGACAGAAATCTCCTGAGCCTATCGACCTGTTTGTAATCGATTTCCTTGATGTGGTCGACGCAGAATGCGCACAGCTTACGCCTGGCGTAGTATCGTGGCCTGCCACCACGTCGACGCTGCGGCGGACCTCCGCCCCCCGACCTCTGGTATCCTTGCCGTGGCGGACCTCCCCCTCCGGGCCTCGGTGGCGGGCCTCCCGGCCGAGATGGCTGTTGAGCGGGTCGAGGTTGCTGTTCTGTCGTCATTAACTACCTCTGCGTGAATTCCACTTCATGTATCTCGACTAATGCCCTACCAGGGAAGGTCTTCTGCATCCCCCATAGGCTCGTCCTTCGATTCGGGCGACGGTGCACCCTCTTCGCCGCCGGGTTCGCCGCCGCTCCTGTCCAGGAACAGGACCATATTTGCGATTATTTCGTTTCGGGACCTGGACTGGCCGTCTTGCCCGGTCCAGGTGTCGCTCTTCAATCGCCCTTCTACGTACACCCGCCTGCCCTTTGTCAGGTACTGGTTGCACCGCTCCGCGAGCTGGTTCCAGGCCACGACCCTAAACCATTCGGTCTCCTGTCGCCGCTCGCCGCTTGAAGTCGTATAGGTGCGGCCTGTGGCAAGACTGAATGACGTTACCGGATTGCCGTTGGGCGTGTAACGCATCTCGGGGTCCGAGCCCAGATTACCGATCACGAGCATCTTATTTAGGCCGGCCATTACGTTACCTCCACGCGGTAAGTCCGAGACGAAAGGGAAATTTGCCTTCTTTAGACCTTCGTTACCAGATACCTCAGGATATCGTCAGACGCCCTGAGACTGCGATCGAGCTCAATTACGTTGGAGGCCTCGAGGGAGAATCGCGTCAAGACGTAATTTCCCTCCATGAACTCCTTGACAGCGTAGGACAATCGTCTCAGCCCCCAGTTGTCGGGCTCCTCGGCGGTCCCTCCGTGTTCGGTGATAAAATTCGAAACCCTCTCCACGGTTGCGGTCAACTCTTCCTCGTTGGCCTCGGGGCTGAGGACCATGACCAACTCATAGTCTCGATTTCGCTGCGATACCAAGCTTGAATCCTGAATGAATTATTTAC
>JADFKI010000358.1 GCA_022565015.1 Chloroflexota bacterium | reverse complement strand
CGCGGTGGACCGCCGCATACCATGCTTCACGTCGATGGACACGGCCCGCGCCGCGGTGGAGTGCCTGGCCGAGGGCGGCACCAACTACAACGTCAAGCCCCTCAGCGCCTATGTCGCGGGGAAGTAGAGTTTGCTAAATACAACGCCTAATCCAACCCACTGAGTCTCTTGATTATGATGAGAAAACGGCCGGCGCTATTTAATACTTCCTCTATTTCATCCTGGTCAGGTGGTCCGCTGCCTTCATAATCGCTCGCTTGCCGAAAGTCAGATGCGATTTGCAATTGTCTGGAATATTTCGCGTCGACTCGCCCATTTCTAATAAAGTTTTCACGAAACAGATGTAATGCTCCTGAATGCGTTCTTGGTCTTTGCACTCTCTGAGCGTCAAGGGCGACAAGCATTGAGTGAAACATCGAGTAGTAGACTCTGTTTGCAACTGCCCGCAACCGTCCTGCCGCAAACAAGTATCTAGCGTCGCTCAAAGCCTCTTCAGCCAGCTCTAGCTGCGCCTTTAGGTAGTCCGAGGAAGGTTACGTTGTCATGAAGGATAATACCATCTCGTATAATGTCCGAAATGTAGGGAGAACCATTATTTCTTAGCCATATATAATGGTCTCTGGAGAAAATAACCAGAGATATAAGAAATTCGTAATTCGATTCAAAGTCCATGTCGTTTCGAATCCGGCTTAATCGCTCCCGGACCGAATGCTCGTCAGGGCTGACCACAAGGATGTCAATGTCGCTCTCTTCTCTCGCCTCGCTCCTGGCCACGGAGCCGTACAGGACTATAGAATCAATATCATCCCCCAGGGCGGATACAGCCCTGTCGGCGAACTCCTGTGCGGCCTTTTGATACGTCTCGTTTAGCTCTGTGGACATCGAAAATCTCGCTCGTCAACTCCAATAAGCATACCACTTAGACGAGAACTACCGAGAATGGACGATTCAAGTGCCGGAAGTCTAACGCGACGGCATGAGTCAAATGTCCCTCCTGGCCTCCATCTTGGCGATGCGGCGGCAAGTAATTCTGCCGACGCATGGGAGTTCACGAGCACTCGTCGCCAGTGATGTGAAGTCGAAACGATTTAGATGTAAAATCGCCCTATAAGGGCACATCTTGTAGTTCGAAAGGTCCGACGCATGGCAATACGAAAGCGGATGTTTGCCGCCGTGTACGACAAGCTCGCCGCGGCCGAGGAGCCCAAGGTCCGGCAGTTTCGCGAGAGGACGGCCGGGCGCGCGGATGGAAAGGTGCTGGAGATCGGCGGCGGCACCGGTCTCAACCTCCCATTCTATGGCAGTGACGTACAGCTGACGGTAGCCGAGCCCAACCCTCACATGGCGCGGCGTCTCAAGGGGAGGGCGCAAGGGCTCGGCATGAGCGTCACGATCGTCTCAGACGTCGGTGAGAGGCTGCCGTTTCAAGACGGCGAGTTCGACAGCGTCGTTTCCACGCTCGTCTTATGTTCGGTCGGAGACCTGCCCGGCGTGCTCAAAGAGGCCAGGCGCGTGTTGAAGCCGGGCGGCGCCTTCTATTTCTTCGAGCACGTGGCTGCGGAGACGAAGTGGAAGCGCCGATTCCAGAACTGGTTCAACGGGCCCTGGAGGTACATGGGCGACGGGTGCAACCTCAACCGTGACATCGCCGCCGTAATCCGGCAGAGCGGCTTCGAGAGCGTTGAAATCGAGTCCGTCGACCTGCCGGGCGCTTCCGTCGTCAGCCCCAGGATCGTGGGGACCGCAAGAGCGTAGCCACCCACCACCCCACGCTCGCTTCCTGCGAGGCCGCTTCTTGCTCCGCCTGTCCGAGATAAGTGCCGCCTTAAGCGGATGCGTCCAAGAGGCGGACCGGCCCCACCGAAGGCATCCCTATTGGCGGTTCCAATTTTTTAGTAGAGCGATGAACCCGATATGCGGGCGAACATGTCGTCCTCGTGGAAGTTGCCGTAGCCCCAGAACATGATCCGCCTCAGGCGCAAGCAGCTCCATCACGTGCTCCCTGAACTCGGTGTCCGCAGCCACGATCTCTCCCTTTAAACGTGTAGCCATCGTGGCCGAGAGTGGCTCTGCCTGTAAAGACCGCGCCCGCGTCACGTAGAATGGATTCTACGACAGGTCCGTCATGGAGGAAAACCCAGCTCATGACCGAGAACCGATTCAGCGTCGTGACCGGCGCCTTCAGCTATACGGGCAGATACATCGCCCAGCGGCTGCTCTCGGACGGCGAGAGGGTCAAGACGCTGACGGCCCATCCGAACAGACCGGACCCCTTCGGCGGACGCGTCGAGGCCATGGACTACAACTTCGACAGCCCCGAAGAGCTGGCGCGAAGCCTGGAGGGCGCCGATGTCCTCTACAACACCTACTGGGTGCGGTTCGCCCGGGGCGG
>JADFKI010000005.1 GCA_022565015.1 Chloroflexota bacterium | reverse complement strand
ATGCTGTCCCACCCGGCCCGCGACGAACTCCGTTCGAGGTTTCGCATCATTTTCCAGGGACTAGCCCCTCACCGCCAACATCGTCTCCCCAATCTATGCCGCTCTGTAGACCCGGATATCCACTTCGACTCCGGTGTGTAACGCCTCTTCGGCAGTCTCTAAGAGCTGGGCAGATACTTCTTCGTCCACATATTCTTCCCCGCAGTTGTTGCACACAAGAGCGGGGACTTCCTTGACAACAAGGGTAAGTGATTCACGGTTCAGAGTCACTGTGATTTTGCTTTGGACGGCCTCACCGTGCTTGCAGATAACGCAGTTCAAAATCATATCCCCAACCGTACCTATGCGTCTCATCGCAACAGGCCGGATTTGCTTGCCTCTTGGTGGGTATTACCCACCCGGCCCGCCCCGAACTCCGTTCGAGGTTTCGCGCCGCATCAGGTAGTTCCCGCCACATGGCCGGAAAATTCACCAGTCGCGGATGTCCACGAAGTGGCCGGCGATCGCGGCGGCGGCGGCCATCTCCGGGCTGACCAGGTGCGTGCGCCCGCCCTTGCCCTGGCGTCCCTCGAAGTTGCGGTTGGACGTCGAGGCGCAGCGCTCGCCGGGCTGGATAATGTCTGGATTCATGCCGAGGCACATGGAGCAGCCGGCAATCCGCCAGTCGAAACCCGCGTCCATGAAAATCTTGTCCAGCCCCTCTTCCTCGGCCTGCTTCTTGATGTTCGCAGATCCCGGCACGACCATGGCGTAAACGTTTTCGCTTACCTTCTTCCCTTTGGCGACCTCCGCCGCGGCGCGAAGGTCGTCCAGACGCCCGTTCGTGCAGGAGCCTATGAACACGCGGTCCAGGCTAATGTCCTCGATTCGAGTGTCGGGCTCCAGTCCCATGTAGGCCAGGGCGCGCTCCGTGCTCTCCCTCTCGCCGGCGTCTTCATAAGACGCGGGGTCGGGAACCCTCCCCGTCACGGGGACGACCATACCGGGGTTCGTGCCCCAGGTCACGTGGGGCTCCAGCGTAGAGGCGTCGATCTCCACGAGCCTGTCGTACTTCGCGCCCTCGTCCGTGGCCAGCTTGCGCCACTCCTCGACTGCGGCGTCGAAGTCGTCGCCCTGGGGCACGTAAGGACGGCCTCGCATATAGTCGAAGGTAACATCGTCGGGCGCTACCATTCCCGCACGAGCTCCGCCCTCGATGGACATGTTGCAGACCGTCATGCGGCCCTCCATCGATAGCGATCGAATGGCGGAACCGGTGTATTCGATGACGTGTCCCGTTGCGCCGGCGATTCCAATTTTGCCGATTATTCCAAGAATAATGTCCTTGGCGGTAACGCCGCGGGCAAGCTCGCCGTCTACGCGGATCTCCATCGTCTTTGGCTTGAACTGGCGGAGGGTTTGCGTCGCCAGGACGTGCTCGACCTCAGACGTCCCGATGCCCATGGCAAAGGCGCCGAGGGCGCCGTGAGTCGAGGTGTGGCTGTCCCCGCAGACGATCGTCTTGCCGGGTTGGGAATGACCCTGCTCCGGTCCGATGATGTGCACGATGCCCTGCATGGGGCTGAAGCGGTCAAAAAGCTCAAGTCCAAACTCCTCGCAGTTGCGGGTAAGGGCGTCGAGCTGCTCCTTGGCGATGGGGTCTTCGACGGGCCGGGTAAGCTCCCAGGTCGGCGTGTTGTGGTCCGCCACCGATACGGTCAGGTCGGGCCTGCGCACCTTGCGCCCATTCATCCGCAGGCCGTCAAACGCCTGAGGAGACGTGACCTCATGCACGAGATGCAGGTCTACGTAGAGAACCGTGGGCTGTCCGGGCTCCTCGTGAATTACGTGGGCGTCCCAGATCTTTTCGAACATCGTCTTTGGCATAGAATCTCCAGATTTATGAAATATAGTCGTCCAAATATAAGTAGGGAATATTCGTCGCACGGGATGCGATGACCGAGTCGTTTCCGATTATGGCGTCACACCGTTCCTCCAAGGCCGTAGCGACTATGATAGCGTCAGGGGGGGATAGGCGTGTCCTGGCTCGCGTGTCCGCAGCTCGTCTGGCCACGATGCGATCGACGGGACGAATAAACAGATTGTTCTGTCCACGAAGGAATAGCTCAATTTTGTCGAGGCCAGCGGTGTCCCGCTCGCGCATTGGTTTCACTAGGAGCTCCATTTCCACAATCGTAGATACGTAGCCCTTTGCCTGGCCCCTTTCCAACATGGCGACGACTTGAGCCACGTATTCGTAGTATGGCTGTCGCCCCTCCAAAAAGTAGATCAAGGCATTGGAATCAAAACCGATGCGGCGCACGGAACGGATGTGCTCTTCCCAGAGTGTCGTCATCCTCCTACCCATTTAGCCATCCGCTAATTCACGCACTAATCGGTAGACCTCCGTCACAGCCCCATTTAGAGCGATTTTGCGCACGCCACCATGTTCAACCACCTTATCTAACGCATTTCTCAGGTCACGGGAATCCACCATCCGATCACGGACAAGCGGTTTCTTTGACAGTTCGCTTAACGATGCGGTCCGGTTAGGCGACAATCTTAGGCTTTCCACCACTACCCAGACCGTCTCGTCAGTTGCCACCAGATCGTCGAGCTGCTGATGCCACTCCCACCTTTCCGGAGTGGCCCGCTCTTCTGAAATATATCTGTCAATCTCCTCAACGGTGGAACCGTAGACCCCCTTCAGGCTTCCCCCGAAGTAGTCCGTCCAACTCTCCGGCTGAGGCAGCAGGACGATACGGTTGTCAATCAGCTCCGCGATCAGCTTGTCGCCGGCCTTCAAACCAAGCCTTCTCAATATGTCGATCGGTATTGTGACTTGTCCTTTGCTGGACAGGGTAATATTAGCCATTGCATTGACTCCTTGGTAAGGCATACCAAGTAAATTGTAAGTCTTACCAAGAATCCGGTCAAGACGCAGCTAGGAAGTAGGGACATCGAAGGTCGGGCGAGTGTCCTGGGTGGCCAGCAGCCGGTTCAGCGCGTTCATGTATGCCTTGGCGCTGGCAACTATGATGTCGACGTCGGACCCACGGCCAACGTAGGCCCTGTCGTCCTTCTCGATGCGTATCGTGACGTCTCCGATGGCGTCTATGCCTCCCGTGACGGCGTCTACACGGAACTCGGTCAGGGTATTGGACACCTGCACCACGCGGTTGATGGCCTTATAAACGGCGTCAACGGGACCCGTTCCGGTGGCGGCGTCCGTGACTGATTTCTCTTCAGAGTCGACGATGGTTACCGTTGCCGTCGGTATCTCATGACTTCCGCACGACACTTGAACGTGCTCCAGCCTGTACATGGCCGGAACGTCCGAGATTCGTCTCTGGCTGGACATGATGGAGAGCAGGTCGGCGTCGGTAACCTCGGGCTTCCGGTCGGCCAGCTCCTGGAAGACCACAAATGTCTCGGCTAGCTCGTCCTTGTCCAGGTTGAATCCGAGCTCGTTCAGGCGCGCTCGCAGTCCGGCGCGGCCGCTGAGCTTGCCCAGGACCAGCTCGTTGCTGGGCCAGCCTATCGCCTGCGGGTCCATGATCTCGAAGGTGGACCGCTCCTTTAGCACGCCGTCCTGGTGAATGCCGGAGGCGTGCCTGAAGGCGTTGGCGCCCACGATCGCCTTGTTCGGCTGAACGGGGAAGCCGGTGATATCGCTTACCAGGCGGCTGGTCCTGTAGATCTGTCGAGTGTCGATGTTGGTGCCGACGCCATAGATGTCGGGCCGAGTTTCTATGGCCATGATGACTTCCTCGAGGGCGGCGTTGCCGGCCCGCTCTCCGAGGCCGTTGATGCACCCCTCGACCTGTCTCACGCCTGCCTTGACGCCGGCAAGGCTGTTGCCCACGGCCTGGCCCAGGTCGTTGTGACAGTGAACGCTCAGGACCACCTCGTCGATATTGGGAACGTTCTCCTTGATGTTCTCGATGCGCTGGGCGAACTCCCAGGGCATGGCGTAGCCGACGGTGTCGGGAATGTTTATGGTCGTGGCGCCGGCCTTTATCACGGCCTCGAGCATCCTGTAGAGGTACTCTTCATCGGTCCGCGTGGCGTCCATGGGAGAGAACTCGACATCCTCGCAGTGGCTTTTCGCTCGCTCAACAGAGGCGACCGCCATGTCCAGGACCTCCTCCGGATTGCGGCGAAGCTGGTGCATTATCTGAACGTCCGAGCTCGAGATGAAGACGTGAATTCGCGGGTGCGCGGCCTCTTTTATGGCCTCCCACGCGGCATCGACGTCCGGCAAGACGCATCGCGCCAATGATGCGATGATTGGACGGCGGACCTCCCTGGCGATGGCTTGAACGGCCTCGAAATCGCCCGGTGAGCTGGCGGCGAATCCCGCTTCGATTACGTCGACGCCAAGCCTGTCGAGCTGCTTGGCGATCTCCATTTTCTCTTGACTCGTCAGGCCTATTCCCGCCGACTGCTCTCCGTCTCTCAGCGTGGTGTCGAAGATGATTACCTTGTCATCCGACATTCCTTTTCTCCTTTTATGCCCCGATGGCGTTTATATCCATTTACTCTTCGTCAGCACTTAAGGCTTCATGATCCTGAAATGACGAAACCCGTCTCGAGCATTGCCGCTCAAGGGATTTGTCTCGCCCGGCCCACCCCATGTCCCATACTCTAGAAATCTCCTCAAACGGGTCCCACCTAAAGAAGACGCAATCGAGCCGAGCGCGGTACCCCAGCGGTAAGCGCTGCGATGCTGTAATGTTATTCGGCTTTAAAGGAGAACGCAGTCCGCCGGACCGAGCCCCGCCAAGACCCGGTCACTTCGGCGAACCACGCAGGAAACCTCCGTGTAGTTCATTTCTTGTTTGCCCCTAGCCTACCAATATAGCCACGATTACGGCGATTATTGTTGATACCCACATCAGGATCATAATTCCGATCGTCCGGAGAAAGGTTTTATCTATTTTTGCACTCAACGCGCCCAAACCGGACAGTGTGTCCGAGCGGAGTTCACGCAGATCCGTCCGAACTTCTGCCAATTCTCGGACTATCGATTCAACAACTGCCTCCACCTTGGCAAGGCGCCCGCCCTCGGGCACATCTTGAGTCATGGTCATGCGCTAACCCTCGGTTATGCCTTCAGGTCCGTGAAGAAGCTTTCATCTATTTCGTACTTAACAACAGGCACAGTTTTTACGCCTATCATCACACAAACCTGGCTAACGATCCTTGAAGGCGCAGCAGATTTGGTCAAACTGCTCCTGTCCACTTTTGTCGCCCAGGATTTGAGGCACGGATTCCTTCGCAGCCTGATAGACCTCGCGCGACTAGGCTTTGTCCCTTGAGTCGTTCTTGTCATATCGACGTCGGTCAACCATGTCTAGCACCGACTAGTCAGGGTCTTTCAGGAAGGCCATCATGCCGCGAAGCTCCTCGCCTACGGTCTCGATCGGGTGCTTCGCGTTCTCCTCACGCAGGCGATTGAATCGAGGGCGCCCCTCGTCGTTTTCCGTAATCCATTCGCGGGCGAAGGTACCGTCCTGGATTCGCGCCAGGACCTCCCTCATATTGTCCTTTACGTGTTCAT
Organism: Chloroflexota bacterium; assembly: GCA_022565015.1. Classification (GTDB taxonomy): domain Bacteria; phylum Chloroflexota; class Dehalococcoidia; order Lucifugimonadales; family JADFKI01; genus JADFKI01. Next base: position 25,460 of record JADFKI010000005.1, on the reverse strand, counting down.
CGATCACCTGGGGGCCGCGAGAGTAGTCGCCGTATTCCGCGGTGTCGCTGATGGAGTAGCGCATGTAGCTCATGCCGCCCTCGTACAGCAGGTCAACGATGAGCTTGAGCTCATGCATGCACTCGAAGTACGCCGATTCGGGCTGATATCCGGCCTCCACGAGCGTTTCGAACGCCGCCTTTATGAGTGCGGTCACACCGCCGCAGAGCACGGCCTGTTCGCCGAACAGGTCCGTCTCCGTCTCCTCCTTGAACGTCGTGTCCAACACGCCGGCGCGGGTACAGCCGACTCCCCTGGCATAGGCAAGACCCAGAGCGTGTGCGTGGCCCGTCGCGTCCTGGTGAACCGCCAACAGTCCCGGCACGCCCGAATCCCGCGTGAAGACCTGGCGCATGCGGTGACCCGGCGCCTTGGGGGCCACCATCGAGACATCTATATGGTCCGGAGGCTTGATCGTCTCGTAATGGATGTTGAATCCGTGGGCGAACATCAAGGTCTTGCCCGGCAGCATGTTGGGCTCGATGAACTCCTTGTAGACCTCGGCCTGCGACGTGTCGGGGATCAGCATCATGACGACGTCCGAGTCTCTGGCAACGTCCACCACCAGACCTACCTCGAGGCCGTTTTCCTCGGCGACGGCCCAGCTCTTGCTGCCCTCGTAGAGTCCGACCTTTACATTCAGGCCGCTGTCCTTAAGGTTCAGCGCGTGGGCGTGACCCTGGCTGCCGTATCCAATGATGGCGATCGTCTTGCCCTCGAGCAAGGACATGTCCGCATCCGCTTCGTAGTACATCTTGGCCATATTTTCTGGCTTCCTTCTTTCCCGAATTTTTTCTGCACCCTTTTAACCCTTGCTTAGAAGTGGTGCATTCTCAAAACGGCCCAACTTGAAGGGCTTATACGCGTGCGAACGCGCCGAGAATCACCACTTACATGTGCCCTGTAAGGCCAGGAGTCGAGTTTCCGAATTCTAACCCTTGACTCCTGGATTGTCGAACTGGACCTTTCCGTGAACGACGCGTGAGCTACACGCTGCCGGTCTCCATTATCACCGGCTTAGGCCGTGCTCCGTTGCTTTCATTGCCATCGTGGGCTTTCCCCATGCCTCTGCTCATGGCGATGGTCCCCGTGCGCATAACTTCCATGAGACCGAAGGCCCGCAGCAGGTTCTGCAACGAGTCGATTTTATCCTCATCCCCCACGACTTCGACGATGAGGTTGTCAGGCGCGACGTCGACGATGTTGGCCCTGAAGATGTCGACGATCTGCATTATCTCGCTGCGCGACTGCAGGTTCGCCTTCACCCTGATCAGCGCAAGCTCCCTCTCGACTGTATTCTCATCCGACATGTCGGAGACCTTGACGACGTCGATCAGCTTGTGGAGATGTTTCGTCACCTGCTCCACGACCTTGTTGTCGCCCTCGACCACGAAGGTCATTCGAGATAGGTTGGGAATCTCGCTGCGGCCAACCGCCAGGCTGGATATGTTGAATCCCCGGCGCCGGAACATACTAGAAACTCGGTTTAGGACACCGGGCTTGTCCTCCACCAGGGCAGTAATGGTGTGCTTGCTGTTCAGTTTTGTAGTTGTCATTGCTGTCGCGCCCTTTCAAGAGTGGGCTCTTCGATCAGCTCATTGATCGACGTGCCTGCCGGAATCATCGGATACACGTTGTCGGTCTGCGCCACGACGAAGTCGATAACGACGGGCCCGTCGTGCTCCATGGCCCTCTGTATCGCCGCTCTTACCTGGACCTTTTCAGTAACCCGCAGGCCGAGGATTCCGAACGCCTCCGCGAGCTTCACGAAGTCCGGATTTCCGTTGTATTCGGTCGCAACAAAGCTCTTATTGTAAAAAAGGTCCTGCCACTGGCGCACCATGCCCAGGCTGTTGTTGTTCATGATTGCGAACTTGACGGGGATCTTGTTCTCGACCAGCGTAGCCAGCTCGACCATGGTCATCTGGAATCCACCGTCGCCTGCGACCGACCACACTACTTTGTCCGGCCTGCCGACCTGAGCCCCGAGGGCGCCCGGGACCTCGTATCCCATCGTGCCCGACCCACAAGACGAAACCAGAGAGCGGGGTTCGTTGAAGGGGTAGTATTGTGCCGCCCACATCTGGTGCTGCCCCACTCCGGTGACTATGACGGCGTCGCCCTCGGTTGCCTCGGCGATCTCCTTGACGACGTATCTGGCCTGAAGCTCTTCGCAGGTCGACGGGTCGACCAGGGGATGGTCGCGCTTCAGCTCGTCGATGCGGTCCAGCCACTCCACGTGCTTGGCGGGTTCCATCTGCTTATTGAGAGCTTCCAGCACGAGCCTGATGTCTCCGACGATTGGAACGTCTACGGGGATATTTTTGCCAATCTCGGACGGGTCCACGTCAACGTGTATCTTCTTCGAGTTCGGACAGAAGGTGGCCGGATTGCCTGTGATGCGATCGTCGAAGCGCATGCCCAATGCCACGATGAGGTCGGCTTCGTCCAGCGCCAGGCTGGCGTAGGCCATTCCGTGCATGCCGGGCCATCCAGCGTACAGGTAATGGCTGGACGGAAAACAGCTTATGCCCATGAGTGTCGTGACCACGGGAATTTGTGCCGTCTCGGCCAGCTCCCTGAGACCGTCGTAAGCCCTGGAGAGTATCACGCCGTGTCCGGCGAGTATCACCGGCCTCTTGGACGCCTTGATGAGTTGGGCGGCGCGCCGGACCTGGCCGCCGTGGGGCGCCAGGTTGGGCTTGTAGCCGGGCAGGTCGATCTCCGTGGGGTACTCGAACTCGGCCACCTCGGAGAAGACGTCCTTGGGCACGTCGATGAGGACCGGGCCGGGTCTGCCCGTGCTTGCGATATAGAATGCCTCGTTGATGATGCGGGGAATGTCCGCTGCGTTCATCACAAGGTAGTTGTGCTTGGTGATAGGGAGCGTAATGCCCGTGATGTCGCACTCCTGGAAGGCATCGGAGCCGATGGCGGATCGTCCTACCTGGCCGGTAATGAGGACCATGGGTATCGAGTCCATCTGTGCCGACGCGATGCCGGTGACGAGGTTGGTCGCGCCGGGGCCGGAGGTCGCCCAGGCCACGCCGGGCTTGCCTGTCACGCGGGCATAGCCGTCGGCGGCGTGCGCGGCTCCTTGCTCGTGTCGCACCAGGATATGCCGCAGCTTGGGAAACTCCGGCAACGTCTGATACAGGGGTAGAATGGCGCCGCCGGGAAGGCCGAAGATTACGTCCACGCCCTCCCGGATTAGACTCTCGCAGATCATCTGACCGCCGGTCATTTTCATTTCTGTAGCCTTTCGTTAGGTGCCCGCCTGTAAATCGGCTGAGCCTGTTTATTCGAAACTTTCTGAAATAAAAAAATCCCGCCCAAACAAAGGGACGGGACGTCGCGTCTCGTGGTACCACCCAATTTGTCCGCCCGAGGCGGACCGCTCTCGTGGCTGTAACGGCGCCGACCGCCCGACCCTAGTAGGAGGGACCGCTAATTACGAAGCGCGCAGAATAAGCATCCGCTGCCATGCATATGCTTATCGTCTGCGCAAACACTTCTTCGCCTCTACCTTTCAGGTCAGGTGCTCCAGGGCGAGTTCTCGAAGGTCCTGGCGTCGGATTCCCACCATCGCCGACTCTCTTAGGCCGGTGCCTTCGGTACTATTCCCCTTCACGGCATTTGTGATTTATTTAATTTCCAGACTAACCTTTAGATGCTAGCAAATTGCAGGACTCGCTGTCAACGTTACTTTCGGGTGAAACGAATGTAGACTAGGGTAGTGGCTGCTCTTTTAACAGACCAGTTTTGCTCACCCAATAAATAAAGGGCCGAGGCGTCGTTATGGCTGCCTCGATGATTCTGTCATAGCCTCGGGCGAAACATCTCATAATTTCCCATTTTGGTGCTTCAGCACCCCACAGGTAAAAACATCCAATTTCATATTGCTTTAAGGCTACTAGCTCATTCTCCCTACGATGGAAATTCCAATCCTGGCTTATGACGGTCCATCCCCATTCACCGACTTGCTTAAGCCACCAGTCGTCTCCACCTTCGGGTCTCGAATCACTCATTGGGTACAGTTCTAGATAATATCTGATTTCTGTTTCACGTGGATTCAATTGTTGCAACGCCTGCGGCACAGTTCTTGGTGTGTTCTTGTCCCAAAACAAAATCACAATATCTACGCAGCTATTCCTTCGAACTCTAATCCGTCAATGACAGCTCCTTCAGTGATGTTGAATTCCTTCGAGATCTCATTCACGGATTCGCCCGCGCGATAACGCCCGCGCATTACCCAAGTTGGTAATCCTTCAGCGACAGGCGCTCCAAATGAAATCCGCGGGTCAATTACGACATTGGAATCTCTACCAGCAGGATGCCAACGCAGAGCCATCTCATATTCGTAGTCGAATTCTGCAAACTTGTCGCCTAACAACGATTCCCATGCCAACTGTCCATGGGCGTCAGCAACAATTACCTTATCGAAATGTGCGTCTGGAGCAAACTGTTGGAATTCCATCAGGACGTACATGCCTTCGGTCTTAAACTTGTACTCCGCAAAAGGGTATTCCGCTGTGAAGTTTTGAGCGATATATTGCCTAGCCTCCCGAATACGATACATCTTCACACCCATGTTTCTAAAGAAAGCAACAAAGGCAACCTCGACCAATTCTAAATACGAAAGCAGCTTACCCCTTTGATGACCTGGCAAAACAGACTCACCACGATAGAGCCAAGAAGAAACAGTACCCGGCTTTGAGTTGGCATAACGAGCCGCCTCCGTTACCTGATACGACGGCAGATATAGGCGTCGAAACCAAGGCTGCGCTTCCCGATGCTTTCGCTCTACGACCATTGTTAGAAGTCCTTAGGAATAACTTGATCCCTGGCGGCGAGCCTTCACGAAAGCAGCCTCAATTCTACAGTCCATTAAGGTCCGCCAACAGCCGGCTACTCTTGAGTCCGTACGTATGTTCTACAGATAGTAGCGTAACATATTTTGGCAAAGTCGGTCTGACCTACGCCGGCCCCATAATATTGTATTTGTGCAATCCAAGAATTTCGCGTCCGGGCCGGGCCACTTTTCGGATGCTTCTAAAGCCCTATCTGCTGGGCGACGGCCTCCAGGTGGTGGTCTGCGTCGCCGAAGGCTAGCTCGGCGGCCTTGGCGCGACGGGAGTAGAGCTGCATGTTGTGCTCCTTGGTGAAGCCGATGGCGCCGTGGCACTGGTGGCCCAACGCGCACACCCGGCGGTAGGCCTCGCTGACCCACGCCTTGGCCATCGCGACCTCGCGGTCGGCCGAATCGCCCTCGGAGAGATGCCACGCTGCCTGGTATGTGATGTACTTGGAGCCCTCGACGTCGGTGGCCATGTTGGCGCAGTGGTGCTGTATCGCCTGAAACGTGCCGATGGGCCGTCCGAACTGGGTGCGCTGCTTGGCGTACTCGACGGTCATGTCCAGGACCTGCTGGCCGCCGCCAACCATCTCGGCGCACTTGCCCACGGCGCCCCACTTCAGGACCTTTTCGATGGTCGACCAGCCCTGGTTCAATTCGCCCAGCATGTCCGAGGCCGGCACGGAGACGTCCTTCAGCACGACCTCCGATTGCCTGTCCGACGCGATTGTCTTTAGAAGAGTCTCGGTTATTCCGTCAGCCGTACGAGGCACCAGGAAGAGCGTAACGTCTTTTTCACCCTGGCCCGTGCGTGCGGCAACGACGTACAGGTCCGAGATATGTGCATTGGATACGAAGAGCTTCGTGCCATTCAATGTCCATGTGTCGCCGTTCTGCGTCGCGGTCGTCTGTACGCCTTCGCCGTCCCAGCGGGCACTGGGCTCGATCAGGGCCAAGGTCACGAGCAGCTGCCCCTCTGAGATCTGGCCCAGGTATTGCTGCTGCTGCTCCTCGTTGCCGGCGTCCATGATGGCCATGCCGCCCGTGACGACAGTTGAGAAATAGGGGCCCGGCAGCAAGTACCTGCCCATCTCCTCCAGCAGGATAGTCAGGTCCATGAAATCCAGGCCGATGCCGCCATATTTCTCGGGAAATATGAGGCCAAGCCAGCCCTGCTCCGCGATCTTGCGCCACATCTCAGGCGTGTAGCCGCGTTCATCCACCTCCATTTCACGCACATAAGTGTCCGGACATTCAGCGGCCAAAAACTCCTGGGCGCTTGTTTTGAGCATCTGCTGGGCTTCGTTAAGTCCTAGGTCCATTTTCTACTTCTCCCGGCCTGTTAATGAGCGTTTTACCCCTCGTTCTTTTGGGAGGGAAGAGACCTCGCCTCCGTGTGATCTATCCCAATCGCGACCAGCCCCGCTTTCCAATCTTGTTAGGCCCCGTCCCTGCGCTGATTATTATCGCCCGCCCAGCCTGTTTTCATTTTCTCCGAGTCGGCCGATGGCGAATCGTCGAAGTACGTGCGTTGCTAGGCATTTAGCCCCTGGGCAGACCCAGGCCGCGTGTCGCGATGACGTTGCGCTGTATCTCGGACGTGCCCGCGGCCACCGTTCCTCCGCCGGAACGCATGTATGCGTTTTCGATCCTGCCTTGCAGCGGCGCCCACTTGGACTCCGGGTCCAGCTGTCCGTACAGACCCATTATCTGCATTCCGAGGCCGTATAAGGCTTGCATCAGCTCCGAGCCGAAGGCCTTCGTTATCGAGGCCTCCTTGTTGGGTATCAGCTCCTCGCTCTGCATCCACGCGACGTTGTAGCACATCATCCGGCAGGCCTCTATCCGCACGGCCATGTCCGCCAGCCGGTCTCGAATTACGGGGTCTTCAGAAATGGGTCGGCCATTGCGCCTGTTATTCTTGGCGAACTCGACAAGGTCTTCCAGGACCCGCTTTGCCCTGGCGGGCCTGTCCACACCGGAACGCTCGAAGTCGAGCAACGCCGCTCCCACGTACCAGCCTCTGTTCTCCTCGCCGACGAGGTTTTTCTTGGGCACTCGTACATCCTCGAAGGTGACGAGGCTGCGGTACGCGTCCCACATCATCGGTATCTTTTCGACGGTGATGCCCGCCGCGTCCATCTCCGTGAGAAGGAAGCTTATTCCGCGGTGCTTGGGGGCGTCGGGGTCGGTGCGGGCCAGCATGAACATCCAGTTACATCCGGCGTGGGCGGAGTTCCATATCTTGGAACCGTTGATGACGTAATCGTCGCCGTCTTCGACGGCGCGGGTCTGCAACGAAGCCAGGTCGGAGCCGGAATCTGGTTCGGAGTAGCCCTGGGCCCAGTCGATCTCGGCCTGGGCTATGCGAGGCAGGAAGTACTCCTTCTGCTCGTCGGTGCCGTAGAGCATCAGGATCGGTCCGACCATACGCACGCCTGGATCGCCGGCCGGGACTCCGCGATAGGCCATCTCCTCGTTGAAGATCATCTGTCGCAAGTGAGGGGCCGCCTGGCCTCCGTATTCCTCGGGCCAGGCCATCGTCAGCCAGCCTCGTTCGGCAAGCTTCTTCTTGAACTCCTGGACGAGTACCGCGTCTTCGGGCTCTTCTGCATCAACGGCCCGTTCGCGCCAGTTCCAAGGCAGCTGAGATTCGACGAATTCGCCCACCTCTGCGCGGAATTCTTCGTCCTCAATGGCTAATTTGAAATCCAAAACGCTTACCTCCTAGGATTTGCGCGCAAGACGGAAACGTCGATACAGCCGCAGCGAAATAACGTCAGTCCACTCGCCGGCCCTTAATCGGGAGCCCTAGCCTCTGGGCAGGCCCAGGCCGCGAGTAGCGATGATGTTGCGCTGGATCTCCGAGGTGCCCGCGGCGATGGTAGCCGATACGGATATCATGTAGCTGCGCTCGATGCGACCCTGCAGGGCGGCGTATTTGGACCCAGGCTCCAACTGGCCGTACAGTCCCAGAATCTGCATACCAACTCGGGCCACGTCCTGCTGAAGCTCCGTGCCGAACGACTTGCCCATCGAGGCCTCTTTGTTCGGTACTACTCCTTCGCTCTGCATCCAGGCGACGTTGTAAGAGATGAGACGGCTTATCTCTATCTTCACCGATAGGTCGGCGAGCTTCCTGCTGACCAGCGGGTCGTCGATGAGCTTTCGGCCCTTGCGCTCCGTCTCCTTGCAGAACTGTACGAGCTCTTCCAGGGTCTTCTTGGTGCTGGCGGAATACTCGACACCGGAGCGCTCGAAGTCCAGCAGCGTTGCGCCGACGTACCAGCCTCTGTTTAGCTCGCCAACCAGGTTCTTCTTTGGCACCCGCACATCGTCGAAAACAACCATGTTGAAGCTGTGCTGCCCGGCCATATTAATGATGGGCCGGACCTCTACTCCGGGGTCCTTCATGTCGGCCAGCAGAAAGCTGATGCCTCTATGCTTGGGCGCGTCTGGGTCGGTGCGAGTGAGCACCATTACATGGTCGGCGTGATGCGCGTTCGAGGTCCATATCTTGGTGCCGTTGATGACAAAATCGTCGCCGTCCTCAACGGCTCGCGTCTGCAGTGAGGCCAGGTCCGATCCGGACTCAGGCTCTGAGTAGCCCTGGCACCACTGAACTTCGCCCCGCGCGATCGGAGGAAGGTATTCTAGCTTCTGCTCCTCGGTGCCGTGGATCATCAAAGTAGGGGCCAGCATCTTGGTGCCGAACTGGTCCCGTCCCGGTGCGCGGTGGTACGCCATCTCCTCGGAGAATATCAGCTGCATCATATGAGAGGCCCCCTGGCCGCCGTACTCCTCCGGCCACGCCATGGTAAGCCAGCCCTTGTCGGCCAGCTTCTTGCGCATCTGCAGCGTGAACTCCCAGTCTTCGTCCTCTTCCTCCGCGCCACCCGACCAGTCGTCGGGAAGCTCCCGAGTCAGGAAGCTGCGCACCTCTTTTCTGAAGGCCTCCTCCGCTTCCGTGTAGCCGAACTCCATTTGACATCCTCCGAGCCCGCGGCGTATCCGACCCGCGGGCAAGCTAGTCTATACGCTCCCCACTGACAGGCAGGTAACGGTCCTGACGATTCCATTAATGGTATGTATCTGACTCGTGACGAGGTCGCCCACCGCATTGAGGTCGGGAGCGGCCACGATGGCGATAATATCGTAGGGGCCGGTAACAGCATCAACGTTCTCTATGCCGGTAAGGGACCGCAGCGCGTTGGTAACGTCTCTTGATTTGCCGACCGCGGTTTCGATAAGGATGTATGCCTTGGTTGGCATCGTCAACCTCCGGGCTTTTCATCTGTATAGCAGGGTGAAAATGGACTTCAATGCATTCTAATTGTCGCGAAGAAGGTGTGTCAATCGCGGTGTATCGGTATGAGGGTTCCTCGGCTTGTACCCCATATAAAACGGGAGGAGTCGGACGTTGCTCCCCGCTTTGAATGGGGTGACAAGCTCAGTCCATCTTTACCAGCTTGCGACGTAAGGCGTACTTCAATAACTCGGTGCGCCCGTGTAGGTCGAGCTTTTTCATGATGCGCTGACGGTACGTCTGCACGGTGAAGGGGCTCAGATGCAGAAGCTCAGCGATCTGGTTGTTCGTCTCACCCTCCGCCAACAGGGGAAGCACTTCACGTTCCCTGGCGCTCAATTTCACATATGTGTCGGTCTCTTCGCCGGCGCGAAACTGCTTAACGTAGTCGTTTACGAGTCTGGTAACCATGTGAGGATATAAGAATACCTCGCCGTCTCTGATGGTCCTTATGGAATGAAGCAGGTCATCGACGCTGCCGGCCTTCAATACATAGCCCGATGCACCGGCCTGCAACGCCTCAAACAGGAAATCTTCACGGTCGTAGGCGGTCAGGATGAGAACGCCAATATCCGGCGACGACCGGCTTATCTGTTTCGTCGCCTCCAGGCCGGTAAGGTCGGGCATGTCGATATCCATCAGTATGATGTTGGGGGCCAAGCTCCTGGCGAGCTCCACGGCTTCCAGGCCGTTGACAGCCTCGCCGACGACCTCCATATCAGACTGCGATTGTAGAATCAGGGCGATCCCCTGACGAACGATGTCGTGGTCGTCGGCGATCAATATTCGGACGACACTAGGACCATTTGCTTTCGATACGATGTCGCTCGACACTTCAAATCCTTCCATCTGGTCACTTCGACAAGGTCCACATTCAGAGCAATTAAGTTATTTCATAAAATCGTATTAGAAGGCAAATTACATACCCCAACTACTACGATATTCATCGTGGATTGATAAGCTCTGTACGCGATTACTGCCTGAATCGTAAGCAGACCTTGATATTTGACCCGATTTTCATGCATTGACAGTACACGAAACCAATATCAAACGGCCATACCCTTGTTTATATTACAGGCATTGCTAAGTTTACGAGCCTACCCATGGTTTTTGAAGGCAATCATATGTCCGGACACACCTCTCCCGATCTTAACGACCTCCAACGTCTAACGCGGCCCTACGACAGCCTTGGCGACAGCGTAATCGTGGCCGACAAGGACGGGATAATCCTGTATGCCAACACAGCGGCCACGGCGTTATATGGGTACGCTGCAGGGGAGCTGCTTGGGGAACCCATTACTATATTCGACCTTGAGGGCCAATCCCCTATTGACTTCGAGTCGATCATGAAGGCCCCCGGCCAGATGTGGGAAGGTGAAGTACCCAGGGTTCGCAAGGACGGCACCGAGTTCCCTGCGCTGTTGACTGTAACGCCCTTTAGAAACCTTCGCGGAGAGATCATGGGCCGGGTGGGCATCGCGCGTGACCTTACGAAGCTGAAGGAGGCCGAAACCTCCTTCAAGAAACTGTCGCGCCAGCAAACGGTGCTCGCGGAGATCGGCAGGATAGTCAGCTCGACACTCGACATTGACGAAGTCTACGATAGGTTTGCGGAGCTCGTACAAGGGCTGATCCCCTATGACAGAATCTGCGTTTCCATGGTAAACGAGGATAAGGTCAGCACGACCGAAACGTACGTGTGGGGGCACAAGATAGCCGAGAGGCAGATAGGCACCATCGTGAACATGGATAAGTCGATCTCAGGTGAGGTGTATCGCCAGAGGTCGGGGGTAAACTTTCAACCTGCGGACCTTCTCGAATTGGAATCCAAGTTCCCCGGATTAGGTCCGCCCTACCAGTCCGGACTCAGGAGCTTTCTTGCTGCACCGCTAATTTCAAACGACCTCGTCATAGGTATCCTCCACATTGACTCTCGGCTCGAGAACGCCTATACCTCCAACGACATGCGGACGTCTGAACTCGTCGCAGCCCAGATAGCCGGCGCGTTAGCGAACGCCCGTCTCCACGCAGACGTGCAGCAAGATGCAAATGAACGGGAGGTCCTCGCTGAAATCGGAAGAGTGGTGAGCTCCTCGCTCGACATCGAGGAAGTGTACGAGCGGTTCGGCGAGCTAGTATCCCAATTGCTCCCCCTGGACAACATCGGCCTCGGCATGATCGATGACTCTAACGGTACGGTCACGTACAAGTATACGAAGGGGAGCAAAATACCGGATCGGGATACGGGCCCAGCTATCCCTCTTGAGAAGAGCCTCACAGCGGCGGTCTTCGAATGTCGATCGACGATTCTGTACGAGCCAGTCTCAGAGGGCGAAGTAAAAGAAAAGTACCCACGGCTGGTTCCACTGTACGAGACCGGCCTGAGGAGCTTCCTGTCCGTGCCTCTGATTTCCCACGATAAGGTAATCGGCGTGCTTCATACTCATTCAAAGAAACAGGGCGTTTATGACGAGCGCCACCTTGCTGTCGCCGGAAGAGTCGCGGCGCAGATCGCAGGGGCACTTGAGAGCTCGGTCCTGCATGCGGACCTACAGCGCCACGCTAATCAGCGAACAGTGTTGGCCGAAATCGGACGCATCGCAAGCTCATCCCTGAACCTCTCAGAGGTTTACGAAGGAATCGCCGATCAAGTCCGCAGACTGATATCTTTCGACAGGGCTACGGTCTATCTCGTCAATGAAAAAGAGGGCACCATAGTAGCCACCTACTCCGCGGGTCTCGAAGTGGACGAAAGACCTATCGGCAAGATTGAAAGCATCCATGGCTCCATGACTTACGATGCGTTCCGGAGCGCATCGAGCAGGCTCGTGCAGACTGAAGACGAGACATGGTTCGCGGAGCATTATCCGGTGGCCCTCCCGTCCTTCAGGGCAGGGCTCAGGTCCTTCATATCTGTGCCATTGATTTCCGACAACAACGTGATCGGAGCACTTTCCATCTCATCTGCAACGTCGGACGCCTATCATCCAGAAGACGTAGCGGCGGCCGAGCAGGTAGCCACGCAGTTGGCCGGAGCGGTCGCCAGTTCTCAGTACAGCATTCAGCGACAGCAGGCGGAGGTCGCCCTGGGGGAGAGCACGGATCTCTACCGGACTCTGCTGGAAAGCGCGCCTGACGGCGTCATTATTACCACGGAGAGCGGACGCATCGAACTCATCAACGCGCGCGTCGAAGCTATGTTCGGCTATAGCCGCAGTGAGCTCATCGGTGAAAAGGTCGAGGTTCTCGTTCCCGCCAATGTGAGAAAAGAACACAACAAGCTCAGAATGGAATACGAGAATAAGCCCAAGACGAGAGGCATGGAAGGACGTCTCGACATTATTGGGCTGCGTAAAGACGGCACCGAATTTTCAGTCGACATTGCCCTCAGCCCCCTAAGGACGGACAGAGGACTGCTGGTCACCAGCATCATTCGTGACACGACCGAAAGGAGGCACTTGGAAGAGCAGCTGCTACATTCGCAGAAGATGGAGGCGGTCGGCCAGTTGGCGGGTGGAGTGGCTCACGATTTCAACAACATGTTGTCCGCCATCATCAGCTACACGCACCTCGCCCAGATGAGGAGTGAAAAGGGCAGCCCGATAAACGAATACCTCGACGAGGTCCGAAAAGCGGCCGACAGAGCCTCCCACCTGACTCGCCAGCTGCTGGCGTTCTCGAGGCGTCAGATCGTTGAGCCCAGATCCCTAAATATCAATGACATCGTATTGGAGCTAAACAGTATGCTTCGCCGCTTGATCGGTGAGGACATCGAAATAGTCATGCTGCCCGACCCCGATCTGGGCTTCACCAAAGTCGATCCAGGACAGATGGAACAGGTCATCGTGAATCTAGCCGTGAATAGTCGCGATGCCATGCCGGACGGAGGGAAGCTCACGATCTCCACGTTCAATTTCACTATCGACGATGAGAATGCTCGGGAACACTCGGTGAAACAGAAGGGCGATTACATCGGCCTCAAGGTCGAGGACACCGGCGTGGGCATGAGCGAGGAGGTGAAGGCCCACATATTCGAGCCGTTCTATACCACGAAAGAAGTGGGTAAGGGGACGGGCCTTGGCCTATCCATATGCTACGGCATCGCCGAACAGAACGGAGGATGCATCTCCGTCGAGAGCGAAGTCGGAAAGGGCACGGCCTTCACTATGCTGTTGCCGCGGCTGGAAATAGGGCATGGACAGTCCTCCAACATGAACCAGTTGGACCCGCTTCCTCAGGGCAAGGAAAAGATACTTCTCGTTGAAGACGAGCCCATGGTCCGCGAGGTCACGGCGCATGTTCTGCGGGAGCAGGGTTACACCGTCGTCGAGGCCGCGAATGGAATGGAGGCGGTCAGGGCGTTCTCCGAAGATACAACAATGGACATCGACCTTCTCTTGACGGACATCGTGATGCCGCTCATGAGCGGGCGAGAGCTTGCGGAGAAGGTCAAGCTCATGCACCCTGGAATCAAGGTGCTGTACGCGTCGGGCTATACGGACGACGAAATCGTACGGCGGGAGATAATGACCGACGACAGGCAGTTCATAATGAAGCCCTTTACGCCCCTCGCGCTCACGAATAAGGTGAGAGAAGCCCTGGACCGCCTCCATCCCGTCGCGTAATCGCACCGCCTTAACAGGCTTTTCCTCGAACACGCCACTCCTCTTGCCGCATCAGCAGTTTCGTAGTCATCTATCATGCGCCCACCGCCTCTCCGATTTGACATCGGGCTTCACAAGGCTTTCCCGACAAGGGCTTTTCATATGTGATAGTGCGCCATATAATTCCAATGTTCGTCTATAACGGTCGGGTGAAACGGTCGCAGCCTTCACGCCACCGACGGAAATACTCCCGCATCCGACGAAATTCATCTGCAAACAAAGAGGTTCGAGATGCCCGATTCCCAGGCATTCAGACAGGCATGGGGCAAGTTTGCCACGGGCGTGTCGGTGGTGACGTCCAAGGAGCGCGACGGCCATATCCACGGCATGGCGGCCAACGGCATAGCCTCGGTGTCGCTGGACCCAATGCTCGTTTTGGTCTGCGTCGGCCACAACCGCAATTCTTACGAGCATATAAAGGGCAGCGGGCGCTTCGCCATCAATATCCTCGCGGAAGACCAGCGCAATATCGCAGAGTACTACGCAATGCCCCAGGAGCAGCGCAAGGACGAGCCGGATGCGACCTTCACCATGACGGAGGCAGGCGCCGCCTTTCTTGACGGAAGCCTCGCCAAGATGGACTGCCATCTCGTAGACGAATACGTCACCGGCGACCACAGCATTTTTATCGGCGAGGTCGATGAGATAGAGATCGCCGAAGGCAGGCCGCTGCTGTTCAACGAAGGCAAGTTCCGGCGCCTGGACGCCAATGGGTCTGCCTCCTAGCTTCAGAGCTACCCCCGGTCGCGTTACCGCATCAGGGGCCAGGACTTACGTCAAGAAACTTCCTGGAGCCCCAGCAGCTTTCCGGCGTTTTCCAGGAGAATCTTCGGCCTTACATCCTCGCCAATGGCAATATCGTCCTCCGATTGCGGGTGTGGGACGCAGGGCCTTAGAATAGGTCCGGCAAGACACCAGAACGGGAGACTGGTTCTCAGCGTGCGCCCGCAACATTGCTCCAGGGAATTAACGGGCAAGGGAGACGGCTTTGGCATCAGGGATTGAAGAGACGATAGGTTACGCGGAAAAATGGGCGGAGGTCGGGGACCTCAGCGTCCGATATCTGGACTGGGGCGGAGACGGGCCAACGGTCCTGGCGCTCCACGGGCTGGCATCGTCAGCCAACTGGTACGATCTGGTCTCACCGCTGCTGAGGAAAAATTACAGGATAATCGCTCCGGACCAGCGAGGCCACGGCAGGACGACTCAGGCGCGGTCGGGCTATGACTGGCAGACGCTGTCTTCCGACGCCGTCGCCCTTCTGGACAACCTAGGAATTGACCGAGCGGCGGTTCTCGGCCACTCCTGGGGCGGCAACGTAGCCATAAACCTCGCGGCCGACGCGCCGGACCGCATTGACGCTCTCGTCATGATCGACGGCGGCACCTTCGGCGCAAGGCGCGCCTCCTCGCAGGACTGGACGTGGGAGTATTTCAAGGACCGGGCGGCCCCAAGGGATGTGTCGGGTACTCGTGAGGATTTCTTGAAGAGAATGAGCCGGCAGCTTTCCATCTGCTGGAACGAGCAGGTCGCGAGAGTGGTCCAGACCATGGTATGGGAGGATGAATCCGGCCAGATGCACGACATTCTGCGTCCCGATAATCACGCCCAGGTACTCAGGGCCATGTGGGACCATCCCGCGTCGGACACGTGGCCGAACATTAAGTGTCCAACCCTCATAGTTCCGGCGGGGCCCCTTCCGGAAAGGGCCAACTCAGAGTTCGCGGTCTGGAAGCGCGAGGGCGTCGCGGCGGCCTCTATGGCTATCCCTTCAAACAGGGTTCGCTGGATTCCGGAGACGATACACGACATCGGCTACCACAAGCCACGGGAGCTCGCCCAGGTGATCGACGAGTTTCTCACCGAGGTGCTGCCAAGGGCTCAGGAGCCGGATGCCGAGGCAGGCGCTTGACTCCCCGGCTGAACGGCGCCGTCTGTCTCCGGCGAGTCTGACGCCATCGCTTCAAGGCCATTCACAAGCTCTTTTTCGGCCGCCTCTTTCTGGAGTCCGTCCGAATACCCCATTAGCGAGCTCATGACCACGTATATTATCCGCAGCACAAATTCCATGGCCACGATGAGTATCAAGTAGTAAAGTATCAGCTCAAAATTGCTTCCGATCTGCCTTATGTTCGTAATAGAGGTGGAAAGCGAAGCGAGGATGGAGCTGTCTATCAGCATGATGCCGAGCATGGCGAAGGGTAATATCTTGGCCAGGTCTCGCGAAAGGTCCTCGTTATAGTATGCCGCGACTCTAATTGACCCCACAATCGCCATGGATACGAGCATCACGTTCTCGACCTGCTGGTCCTGGGACATGAAAGATAGCAGCACCGCCAGGACCAGAAACCAGAAGAAGGCGAACACGGGAAACATGATCAGATATTTGACCGTGTAAAAGGCCAGCCCAATGGTCTTCCTTACCAGCTTGAAGCTCGCGTGGTTGTGCTTGGACAGGTCCAGCTTGAATATGTCTTTGGCCGCCAGAAAGCGATAGAATCGGAAAATGAAAATGGCGTATACCGACATCGCCACGACGAATAAGACCAGGGGCTTTAGTATCTCGACAATCTCATTGATGTTCAGCTGTGGAATGACCATGGCGGACCTCTACGCGCAAGTTTATGCTCTTCGTTTTCGACCGAAACCTCGGAATTTCCAGGGTTTCAGCGAATGATAATACATTCGTCGTATATATGTATTGGTGTTCTTCCAAGTTATTATGGACGACACCAGATTCCTCGAATCATTGAAACAACCCTTCAATTTCATAATCGCGCTTGCATGGGTCGTTCGTGTATGGCCGGAAAAGCGTTTGACACGGCATCCGCTCGGAACTAAACTCTAACCCGCTTCGTTGGCCGCGATCGTGCGGTGCAAACATTCATCACAGGTACTTCAGGAGAGGCCGAATGTCAGGTATATGGCCCGGAGACACGCAGTGCGCCGTGCTGCTCACCTTCGATCTTGACGGCGTCTCGGCGGCGCTGAACAGAGATCCGGAGGCCCATAAAAAGCCCTCGGCGTTTTCGAGAGTCCAGTTTGGTCTTAACGTGGGTGCGAAGCGCATTCTCGACCTGCTGGACCGATATGACATACGCTCGACCTTCTTTATCCCCGGCTACACGGCCGAGCGAAACGTAGAGATCGTGAAGGACATCAAGCGGCGGGGCCACGAGATCGGCCACCACGGCTATCTGCACGAACCCGCCGCCACGCTAAGTCCGGAGCAAGAGCTGGAGGTCCTGGACAAGGGCCTGGAGATTCTCGAAGGAATCACGGGAGAGCGTCCCTGGGGTTACCGCTCGCCCTCGCTGGAGATGAGCGACAACACGCTGAGCTTTCTCATTCAGAAGGGGTTCGTGTACGACTCCAGCCAGATGGGACACGACTCGCCTCATTTCGTTGAGACATCAGAGGGACGTATAGTCGAGATTCCCAACGATTGGGCTCAGGGCGACGCGCATTACTATACCTACAATCGCGGCGCCGGCACCCTGAACACGCCTCAGGACATCTACAAGGCATGGGAGATGGAGTTCGACGGCGCCTACCAGTACGGCAGCGCGCTCATACTCAACATGCATCCGCATACCACGGGGCGGCTCGCCAAGATGGTCGTTTTGGAGAAGCTCATCAAGTACATACGGTCCCACCCAAACGTCGAATTCATGCGCTGCATAGACGTTGCAAGGGCATGGACCGACGAAGGCATGCGCTAACAGCCAGGCTTATTTTTAAGAAAGGACTGAATAAGAGAGTTGACTGTTGGATGGGGAATAATCAGCGCGGGCAATCACCCGGACCGCAAGGTGGTCCCGGGAATGAAGACGGCTGCGGACACAGACATTGTGGCTGTCTACAGCCGCTCCATGGACACCACCCAGGAATTCGCACGCAGGCACGATATTCCCAACGCCTACGACTCGCTGGATGCGCTTCTGCGGGACCCGAGGGTCGACGCCGTTTTCATAGCATCTCCCAACCATGTTCACGCAGCCCAGGCAATTGCCGCCGCCAAAGCCGGAAAGCACGTCCTGGTTGAGAAGCCGATGGCCACGAAGCTGCAGGACGCCTCCGACATGGTCCGCGCCTGCAGGGACAATGGCGTCAAGCTGGGCGTCGGATTCCAGCTCCGCTTCCATCCCGGCCATATCAAGGCGAGAGAGGTGATAGAAAGCGGCTCGTTGGGAGTCATCTCGATGATTCAGGGCCAGTGGTGTCTCGGCCGCCGGGGTGTCGTGGACCCGCCGGTACGCACGGGGCGCAGCGCATGGTGGGACGACCCCACGATGATGGGCGGGGCGTCCACGTTAATGGGCACGGGCGTCCACGTGATGGACTTCCTCCAGTTTCTCATGGGCGAGCCCATCGTCGAGGTCGCCGCCATCACGGACGGCCAGACTGAGGAAAGGCCTCTGGAGCAGGCCGCGGCCGTCGCCCTTCGATTCAAAAACGGGACGATCGGCACAATCGTCGCCGGGAGAAGGATGCCCGATACCGAAAACGACGCCATGGTCTACGGCAGTAACGGCAAGATCGCGCTGAGAGGCACGCTATGGGAGGCGCAGACGGGTAAGCTGGAGATCGCGACGGAGTCTCAGGAGCTCTCGGAGTCATACGAAGAAGACCTGCTTACTCTTTACAGGCTGCAGACAGAGGCCTTCAATCGGGCTATCGAGAACGACGAGGTCTTCCACGCATCCGGGGAGGACGGCCTCAGCACGGTACAGGTGACGCTGGCCATCATCGAATCGGCGGCGACGGGCCGGGCGGTAAGAATCGACCCAATCACCGTCTAGAAGGGCGTTGTAAAACTCTTCCGACCATCCCTCAGGCGCCCATTCGAGTAAGGAAAGGGAAGAAATCTGTATCTATGGGACACCCTCAGACTCCCGGCAAAGGGGCTCAGCCCCTCTGCACTCCCCATTTTTCATCAGCCTGCTAGTGCGCGGTTTGACGTTGCGGGAGCCGACTACGCATCGTAGGCGAGGTTAGGCCGAAGCCAGCGCTCGACCTCAGCCACATCCATACCCTTTCGCCGGGCATAGTCCTCCACCTGATCGCGGCCGATCTTGCCTACGCCGAAGTAGTGAGAGGCCGGATGTGAGAAATAGAAACCGCTGACAGACGCGGCCGGCCACATCGCGAAGTTTTCGGTGAGCTTCACGCCCGTGTTGCGCTCGGCGTCCAGCAGGTCGAACAGCGCTCGCTTCTCGGTGTGGTCGGGACAGGCCGGATAGCCGGGTGCGGGCCGAATGCCCCGGTATCTCTCTTTTATCATGTCTTCGTTGGACAGCGCCTCGTCTTTGGCGTAGCCCCACAGCTCTCTGCGCACGTGCTCGTGCATTCGCTCCGCCAGCGCTTCGGCCAGCCTGTCGGCCAGTGCCTTGGCCATGATGGCATTGTAATCGTCGTTATCGGCCTCGAACTCCCTGACCAGGTCGTCAAGCCCTATGCCCGCCGTCACGACGAACGCGCCAAGATGGTCTTGCACCGAAGACTCTTTAGGGGCGACAAAGTCGGCGAGGCAGAAGTTACCCTGCTGGAACCGCTCTCGAAGGCGCGACTTGTCCGTCTGCTGCCTGAGGAAATGGAACCTCGTCAACACCTCGCGGCGCCGGCCGTCAACGTACAGGTCTACGTCGTCTCCGACACCGGCAGCGGGGTAGAAGCCCACGACGGCCTTCGCGGTCAGCAGGCGCTCGTCGACGATACGCTTGAGCAGCGCCTGCGCATCGTTGTACAGCTCCGTGGCCTCGGCGCCATAAGTTGGGTTGTTCAAAACGTCGGGAAACCGTCCCCTGAGCTCCCAGACCTGGAAGAAGGGAGACCAGTCGATGCGGTCGACGAGCTCACTCAACGGATAGTCGTCGAAAACCTTCACCCCCATAGCATCCGGTTGTAGGGCGACGGTCTGAGGCCAGTCGAAGCTCTCCCTACGCGCTCGTGCCTCTTCAATCTTCAGCAGTGGCTGCGAGCCGTCGCGACTGGCCCTGGACTCGCGGACCTGCTCATATTCGGACTTGACCCTGGCGGCAAACTCGGCGCGAGTGTCTTCCTTTAGCAGCTCGCTCATGACGCCAACGGACCTCGAAGCGTCCTTTACGTGAATGACGGGGTTAGAGTACCGGGGATCGATTCGCACCGCCGTATGGGCGATCGAAGTCGTGGCCCCACCTATTAGCAGAGGAATGCTGAACTCCTGCTTCTGCATCTCCTGGGCCACCGTGACCATCTCGTCCAGCGAGGGCGTGATAAGGCCGCTCAGACCGATGACATCGGCTTTTTCCTCCACGGCAGTGTCCAGGATTTTCTGGAAGGGCACCATGACGCCCAGGTCGATTACCTCGTAGTTGTTGCAGGCGAGCACGACGCCGACTATGTTTTTGCCGATATCGTGAACGTCGCCCTTGACGGTCGCCATGACGATCTTGGTTTTGACCTTTTCCTCGGACTCGGGGGTCTCCTCCTGAATGAACGGTACGAGGTACGCAACCGCCTGCTTCATCACACGGGCGCTCTTCACGACCTGCGGCAAGAACATCTTGCCGGAGCCGAAGAGGTCGCCGACGTGGTTCATGCCGTCCATGAGCGGCCCTTCTATGACTTCAATCGAACGCTGCGATCCCTGCCTGGCCTCTTCGGCGTCCTGCACGATGAATTCGTTTATTCCCTTCACCAGGGCATGGGTAATCCGCTCCCCCACGGAAGCGCTCCGCCAGGCGTCATCCCTGACCCTCTCTCTGGTCTTGTCTTCGACAGATACAGCCAGTGCCAGCAGGCGCTCCGTGGAATCCGGCCGACGGTTGAGGACCAGGTCCTCCACGGCTTCCTTCAGGTCGTCGGGAATGTCCTCGTACACGCCGAGCTGCCCCGCGTTGACGATGCCCATGTCCATGCCCGCCTGTGTGGCGTGGTATAGGAACACGGAATGTATCGCCTCACGGACGGTATTGTTGCCGCGAAACGAGAAAGACACGTTGCTCACGCCGCCGCTCACGTGGGCGTACGGAAAACTCTCCTTCAGGCGTCTGCACGCCTTGATATAGTCCACGGCGTAGTTGTTGTGCTCCTCGATGCCGGTGCCGATCGCAAATATGTTGGGGTCGAATATCACGTCTTCGGGCGGGAAGCCCAGCTCGTCGACGAGTATGCGATAAGCCCGCTCGCTTATATCGACCTTGCGTTCGAGGGTGTCGGCCTGTCCCTCCTCGTCGAAGGCCATGACTATGACGGCCGCGCCATAGCGTCGGACCTCCCTCGCCTGCTCTCTGAAGGGCTCCTCCCCCTCTTTGAGCGAAATGGAGTTGACCACGCATTTGCCCTGCGCGCACTTGAGGCCCGCCACGATCACGCTGAAGCGCGAGCTGTCGATCATCAGCGGCACGCGGCTGATATCCGGCTCAACGGCAATGAGGTTGACGAACCTGGTCATGACGGCCTCGGAATCCAGCAGGCCCTCGTCCATGTTGATGTCGATGATCTGCGCGCCGTCCTCCA
Organism: Chloroflexota bacterium; assembly: GCA_022565015.1. Classification (GTDB taxonomy): domain Bacteria; phylum Chloroflexota; class Dehalococcoidia; order Lucifugimonadales; family JADFKI01; genus JADFKI01. The sequence continues at coordinate 4,093 of JADFKI010000005.1, read as the reverse complement.
CCTGTTGCCTTGCCACCGAAAGGGCCTCTTCATACTTGCCGTCTTTGATGAGCCGTCGAAATCGCGCCGAGCCCGTGACGTTGGTGCGCTCACCGACGTTTATGAAGTTGGAGTCCGGTCGAATCTCCAGAAGCTCCAGGCCGCTCAGAAAGGTATTGTGGGATACCCGTGGGAGCGTCCTTGGCTCCAGGCCCTGTACGGCCTCCGTGATGGCCCGCACGTGGTCCGGCGTCGAGCCGCAGCAAGAGCCGACTATGTTGGCATAGCCTCCCGTGACGTAGCTCTTGATCTGCTCGGCCATATACTCCGGCGTCTCGTCGTACTCGCCGAACTCGTTGGGAAGGCCGGCGTTGGGATGGCAGCTTACGAAGTACCTGGAAACTCCGCTCAAGGCGGGAAGGAACTGGCCCATCTCCCTGCTCCCCAGGGCGCAATTCAGCCCGACGCTGAGAAGCGGGAAGTGAGAGACCGACGCGTAGAAGGCCTCGGGTGTCTGCCCCGATAGCGTGCGGCCGCTGGCGTCGGTGATGGTGCCCGAGACCATCACGGGCACCCTTACGCCCTCTTCCTCGAACACCTTGGCTATGGCGTACAGGGCCGCCTTTGCGTTCAGCGTGTCGAACACCGTCTCGACGAGCAGCATCTGAGAGCCGCCATCCAAAAGCCCGCGCGTGGACTCTTCGTAGGCGGCGACGAGCTGGTCGAAGGTGACATTGCGATAACCGGGGTCACTCACCTTTGGAGATATCGAAGCCGTTCGGTTCGTCGGGCCTATGACGCCGCATGCGAATCGCGGCTTCTCCGGCGTGAGGGCCGTGAACTCGTCCGTCAGCCTCCTTGCGATTCGGGCCGACTCTACGTTCATCGCGTAGACGTGACTCTCCAGGGCGTAGTCCGACATTGAGATGCTGTTGGAGTTGAAGGTATTGGTCTCGAGGATGTCCGCCCCCGCCTCCAGCCAACGCCTCTGTATCTCCTCGACGATCTGCGGTTGGGTAATGGACAGTACATCCATGGCGCCCTTGAGGTCCGACGGGTGGTCTCGAAGCGCATCGCCGCGAAACTCATCCTCGCCCAGGCTGTATTCCTGCACCGACGTGCCCATGGGGCCCGCGATGACTAGCACGCGCCGCCCTAGAATCTCCTCGAGTGCTTCAGTGCAATCGACGACTTCTCCGGACGGGGTAGTCTTTGGTTCATTTACCAAGCAGGTCCACTCTCTCAGTTTCGTTTGAATCTAAGTCGCTGGGCGCTCCACGTATTGAAGATACACGCAAATACGCATTTTGATACAGGTGGGCAGCCGACAATATTCTATGATACCAGTTCCGTGGATTCCCAGAGGCGCGAAGCCATCCAGAGTGTCGGCGGCTGCGACATTTATGAAGGACCGAATGACCGCAAGCGTACCGGCCACTGTTGTGTACACATACTGGTAGCCCAGTCGGATGCGGTCGAACGCGGGCGAGGTGGGAAAATCGACTATCGAAGCGGCGACTCACCCTTTCCGCGAAAGATGCTCACGGCTGCGGAACACCGCCCGGGCCATTTGGGAGGCCGATGTAAGACGGGTTGGCCCGATTCGCCTCAAGTCCGGGAGGCGGGACATGCCGGCTGCATAAAAAAGGCCCCGCGCTCGGTGAGGAGGCACACGGTTCACCTGGAGCGCGGGGCCGGGGTAGGGAGCTCGGCGGCCGGAGCTACCACCTGGGACCTCTACCTTTGCCCTTGGGGCCCTTGTTTTTTGGTCCCTTGGACTTGCCCTTGCTTTTACCCTTAGCCCCAGGCGAGAAGAGCTCAGGCCCACCTTCCGAATTTTGGAACTTGGACGGGTTGCCCACGATAGTTACGAAATCTTCTTCCTGGAATTCGGTCCCGTCCGTCATCTCTCCCGTGAGGGTCAACGTGACGATGTCTCTCTTGGAGAGGCCTTGCGGCATGCCAAGCATGTCCCGACGGAAGTGAAGCATGAGGTCGTCGATGCCATCTCCGGACAGGTCGCCGATGTGGCCGCCATGGGCGGGCCGGGCCTCGTCACCGTCGAAGCCGAAACGGAGCGTCGATATGTCAACGTCGTGGACGTCGAAGCCGTCGCCGCCGAACAACAGGACCGGCACCACGCCTCTGCCGTTGAGGTTGAGCGGGTTGCGGTCCGACCCGGGCTTTATGTCGATGCCGCTTCCGGACAGCGCGCTGATGTCCACCGACGCCGAGTCGCTGTTGTCGCTATCGTCTGCGTCGGCGTCGTTGCCGCTCACCTCAGCCGTATTCACCGCCATACCGGAGCGCAGGGCCTCAACCTCTACGGTTATCTCCGCGCCCTCGCCAGCTCCAAGGTCACCGATCTCGCAGGTGACGACGCCGCCGGACTCGCTGCATGTTCCCAGCGTAGACTCCGCTGAAACGAAGGCCAGCCTCGACGGCAGGGTGTCGGTAACGACGACGTCCGTGGACGTGGCCAGGCCGACATTCAAGACATGTAACGTAAACACGACGTGTTCTCCTGCGAGCACGTGGTTGTCGGAGGCCGTCTTCGTAATGGAAAGGTCCGCCTCTTCTGGCTCCAGGGAGACGACCATCAGCGTTGCCGTCGCCCGGTAGATCCGTGGCGCGGTGCTGTAATACATCCCTCCCAACAGGCTCGCCACGATCAGAGCTGCGATGAGGTAGCTCCGGCGATATTTCAGCGTCCGCAGAAACCGGATGAGGCCGCGTATCGTGTCGACGTTTGACGGCGTAGGAAAGGGCGGCATTGATGTCGGATGAATGTCTTGCATCAAACTGATCAATGTCCCTACAGCCCCGGAACCGCGCTGGAGAATCCCAGCCGCACAAAGTCCCGAATCGTCCCCACGATAAACGTCAGCGGCGTTTCTTCCACGCTGACGACGTCTCCGGGAGCGAGACGGATGTTCGCGGCCCCGTCGCGCTTCGCCTTCCGGACGGAAGCTCGGATCACGATCGCCCGCGACCCGTCGGGCGGGGTGCGAATGATGTTCACTTTGTTCACGATCTCCATCGTGAGCCCCCCGCCCAGGGCCAGTGCCCCGAGCAGGCGCAGGTCGGTGTCGAAGGGAATCTCATACTGGCCGGGTCTCTTTACCAGACCGATCACGGCGATTTCCGAAGGCTTCCGCGGGATGACGGTCACCACCGCTCCGTCCGGCAGGGCAGGCGAAGGGGTTCCCGCCTTTGGTAGCCAGACTCATCGCGCCCATCGTGGACGTGTCGAGTCTGCTGCTATCAGAGGATGCCATATTTGCCAATGGGGACCTGACGGGAGCGTTGGGCAACACTGTCAACTACCACACCGTACCCGAGGGGCAACGTTGGCATCTCCGCTGGTTCGTCCGGGAGATCGCTACTGGTAGCTCACGCGTTCTAATCAGCAAGTCGGTTGCCAACCTCGCGGTCAGCATCACGGCGGTACAAGCACAAGAGCAGTTCGGCACCTTTGAGGGGATCATCATTGATGAGAATGACTCAGTAGACCTAACCGCCACTGGCAACGCTGGTGACGGCTCGATATCTTTGATTCTACTGTTCGGCAGAGAGCTACTCGGATGACAGGCGGGGCTACGATTAAAGGTAAGCTGCTTGGCCGGGGCGCAGCCCGTTTAACCTCCTCCCCCCCCCTCCTTTTGCGTAGAGGTCACGCTACCTTTATGGTTTCGGCTGGGTTTCACAGCCTCATCAGTACCCTACGGTAGACCGGAGACACCCAATTCCTTTAGGTCCTCGCACACCTGATTGATTTTGTGGTTGCCCACGTGGGCGAATAAAGAGGGCCGCAGATTTTGTAGGTCTGCGGCCCTCATCCCCAATTCCTCATTCATTTCCTGGTAGCTTTTGGTGTCTCCTATCAAGGTCGTGTTCACCTCCTCTAGGTCGTGCCATGCTGTCTGGAAGGCCTCGATCCCGTCTTGGATGTCTCCTGGTAGACCAACGATTACCCGCCAGTCGCTACCCCCGCCACGTTGGGGTCAGCCGCATCCGCTCAGAACGCCTTGACTCAGGCGAACAGGTGCTCTAACATAGCTATGTCGACGCTCAGGGGGTGAGCGGGCTGTTGTTTTTATTCGCATTTGAGCAT
>JADFKI010000137.1 GCA_022565015.1 Chloroflexota bacterium | reverse complement strand
GATTGTATACAACTATCACTGAGCTCGGAGCCGTAGTATCCGTTTTACTTGAGCCGTCCCACATTGCTCTCGGAGGTGACGGTCAGGCCGTCGCGATTCATGGCCTCAACGTGCTCGCTCCAGGTGTCGATGAGGGTTATGTCGTGGCCCGCCCTGGAGAGGTACGCACCGATGACGCTGCCGATTGCTCCGGTCCCAACTATCGCGAGCCGTTCGAACATATAGCGCCTCCATGTGCTGTTACCGCTCTCCATGGGGTTCTTGGATTATACTTTCAACAGTCGGCAACATCAAATGCCGGGTTGTCGTCGACCTCTGTGGCAGGCATGCCCGCATGAGAGCATGCAACCATGCGCGGCCTAATAGTGGCGCAGCTCGATCCTGTTGCCTTCGGGGTCTCGGATGTAGATCGACGTCGCCGTGCCCCGTGCGCCGGAACGCTGGCCGGGCGCGTCGCTGACTACCTCCACGCCAAGCTCCGCAAGCTCCTCGGACAGGCGCTCCATGTCGGTCTCGGCGATGGTAAGGCAATAGTGGTCGAGATTGCGGGGCCCGTCGCCTATCGGCCCCTGGTCCGGCGACGGCAGCAGGTCGATGATGGTGCCGCTGTTCACGCGGGCGCATGGGAAAGGCACCTCGCCCTTGCGGTACTCCTCCACGCGATGCGGCTGCAGGCCAAGCACCTGCGTGTAGAACTCGATGGCACCTTCGACGTCCCTGACGCGCAGCACTATGTGGTCAATATCCGTCACCTGAAGTCCGGTTGGTTTCGTAGCCATTTTCTAATCCCTCCCTGGGTCCGAGCCGTCTGCTCCCGGAAGCGTCTGCTCCGTTCCACTATCGAGGCTTGACCAGATCGCATCGCCTGGCCGCATAGTGCGATTGGTGGGCGCTGCGATTGTATTCAAACTCGACCCTTGACGCAACACGCTCAGGCATTGCGGACGTCGCTGGCATATAATGGGGCCGAGCAAAGGTCGAAAAAATTCTCGGGAGATATGGAGGAGCCATGAAAATAGTATTTTACGACGACTTCAAGCTTGGACTGGTTGAGGGCGATTCCGTCTTTGACGCCTCGGAGATAGCGAAGGGAATCGAGCACACATCGCCCCAGGACCTCCTCGGCAAGCTGATCGAGCGCTTTCCGGCGCACAAGGGCCGCCTCGAGCAGATAGCCACCGAGGGCAACGGCGTGCCCGTAAGCCAGGTGAGGCTGCGATCGCCGGTGCCGAAGCCCCACAACATCGTGGCGATGGCGGTCAACTACATGGAGGACGGCACCAGAGACGAGCCTGCGCCCATCAACGCCTTCATGAAGTCGGCAAATACCGTTATAGGCGACGGCGACACCATGGTGTTGCCCGACGTGCCCGCGACGATATTCGAAGGCGAAGCCGAGATGGCCATAGTCATAAGCAAGACGGCGACTAACGTCCGGGCGGAGGACGCCTACGACTACATATTCGGCTATATGAACTTCATCGACGGCTCCGCCAGGGGCCTTCAGCCGGGTGGCAACACCTTCTTCCAGATGAAGTCCAGGGACACCTTCGCGCCCATGGGGCCCTGGCTCGTGACGGCGGATGAGATTCCAGACCCGCTCAAGCTGCAGATAAAACTGTCAGTCAACGGCACGGTCAAGCAGAACTTCAACACCGACGACATGGCGCACAAGATACCGAGGCTGATCGAGTGGGCCAGCTCGATCCACACCCTGGAGCCGGGAGACGTCATAGCCACGGGCACCAACCACCGAGGACTCAGCGCGTTTCAAGACGGGGACAAGGTTGAGTTGGAAATCGAGGGGCTCGGAAAACTCACTTTCAACGTGCAAGACGACCTCAAGCGCACGTGGGCCAGGGAGACCAGGCTTGACCGAATGAACAAAGGGCAGGAAGGGACCACGCCTCAGCTCACGGGAAAATACGCCTGATCGAGGTTTTTCAGATAAGTTCAGCAGTGCGAAAAGTTTAGGTTCAGGCCTACAATAGCTTGCCTTTACGTGAAAGCTTAGGGTCTGCGATGTGAGGGGCGCAAGCCGCGGAGCCCTGTATACAGGGACGAAGGCGATACGCATGCAGGCGGGTGTTCCTGCCTGCATGCGTTCATTCAATCAGGTCGTCAGGCCCGCATGATTGGTCGCATACATGATTGCATGCATCCATGCGATCAGCCAGGCATGCTCGCATGCTAGCCGTGGCGGTCCTTGTAGTAGGACCATATCTGCTCGAAGAGCCGGTTTGCGTTCACGTCGTGGTCGTTGGCGTAACCCTTGAACTCCCTGCGTAGCTCGGGGCTGATTCGCACCTGCAGGGGCACTTTCTGTCCGGTCGGGGGCTTGTCGAGATTTTCCGCCACGTCAATGGTCTGTGGCGGGACGCCCTTTCGATTGGAAGGTCTGGTCAATTTACTCGTGTCCACCATCTAAGCCGCCCTCTCACTGCTGATGATTGCGATTCTGTCCACGATGCTCTGGGCCAGGCGCTCGGCCTTGCGGTTAAGCCCGACGTACCTGGTCTCCGTTGCTACTCGGCCTTCGTCGAAAGCCCTGCGGTAGCCCGTCTTATCCGGCAGCTCGCCCTCCAGGACGTGGTAGTTGGCCTGCCGAAAGTAGTCTCGGCCCTCGGATATCTCCGCCTCGCTGTGTCCGACCCTGCACAGGGCGAATACGATGCGGTCCCGTGGTATGCTCTGGACCAGCTCGTGGGCCAGCATCACACCCGGCTCCAGGTCATCCACGGCCAGGCCCGTGGGGATGACGATCAGGTCGGAGGCCTTGGCGATCTGGTACGTGGCCTGCGTGGCGTGGGGAGCTCCGTCTATGACCAGAATATCGTACTGGTCCGCGATCTTGAGGGCCTGGTCCACGCGACCGTACTGTTCGACCGGTATATCGGGCTCTATGCCGCTCTGAAGCCTTCTGCTTCTCCACCGGAAGCTGGTGGCCTGAGAGATGTCGAGGTCTCCGATCTTCGTGTGCCACCCCTGCGCAGCGAATTCCCGGGCTATCAGGCGGGAGATCGTGCTCTTGCCCACGCCGCCTTTCTGGGATATAACGCCGATGATAATGGCCATATCTACTCCTACCACCCTGGATTCCCGGCATGATTCCATGCTCGCATGCAAAGCTGGATGCACGACTGCATGAACGCACGCGAGCATGGTCGCATGTTCATGCGGAGTGACGTCAGGAGATTTTGGCCCAATACTTCGGCAATTTCCTAGAAAAGTAAAAACGCGACGCAGGGCCTGGGGCAGAGCATGAATTCATGCATTCATGGATGCCTGCGGACATGAGCGCATGCATTCATGCCGATCTGAGGTCGGCCCGAACTTGAAACGGATGGCTCAGGGATCGAGTTAACGCGCATGATAGAGGCATTTATAGGCATATGACGTGAATCGCCCCAGACTCGGTGACGCGATGTTGAAAGAAAGGTATAATTGCCCGGCACGGTCCGAAGAATACGAGCGAGAGGTACGTCATGGAATACCAGATCTGGTTGAATGGAGAATATTTTCCTCGGAGCGAAGCCAAGATCGGCATGACCGACCGAGGCTTCCGTCTGGGCGATGTTCTATTCGATACGTCGCGCACGTTTAACGGAAAGGTATTTCGTCTCAGGGAGCACCTGGAGCGACTGTATCGGTCCCTCAAATACACCCGCATCGATCCCGGCATGTCCCTCGAGGAGATGGAGCGCGTCACGCTGGAGGTCGTCGAGCGCAACGAGGACCTGCGGAAATCCACGAACGACGACTACATGGTCACCCAGATCGTGACCCGTGGCGAAGGCGGCGCGCGGGCCAACAGCCCGAGGAAGGCCAACGTCTCCATATGGATCGACCCGATCGACTTCGCACGCTACGCACCGCTGTACGACGCCGGTTCCCACGTGGTCATCACCAAGACCCGCAGCTACAGCGCGGAGCAGGTCGACCCCAAGGTCAAGCACTACAGCCGCCTGAACTTCGTCATGGCGGACCTGGAGGCTTCCGACGTGGACGAGGACGCTTTCCCGCTCCTCCTGGACATGGACGGCAACGTCAGCGAGAGCACGGGCGCGAACTTCTTCGTCGTGACCGACGGCGTCTTGAGGACGGCCGGCGACAAGAGCATACTCCAGGGCGTCTCTCGCATGACCATAAGCGAGCTGGCAAAACAGCTTGGCATCCCATTTTCCGAGGAGGCCTTGCAGCCTTACGACGTGTATACGGCGGACGAGGCGTTTCTGAGCAGCACGCCGTATTGCCTGTTGCCGGTAGGGCGGGTCGACAAGAGACAGATAGGCGATGAAGTCCCCGGTCCGATCACGAAGCAGCTCCTTGCGGCGTGGAGCGAGCTCGTCGGCGTCGAGATAGTCGACCAGACGATCGAGCGGGCGAGGGCCATACAGGCGGGCGCGTAGGCGGTCCGCCACTCTGTCCGATTCTGATACTTGAAGGACTTCCGCCTCACTGTCACCCCGCCCGGCCCGCCCGGCTCGCATCCTGCTGGGCGCCACCTCACGCAGAGGAAAAGGCTCGGCCGCGGCCCACCTTCTGCGTGCCCGAAACCGAAGCCGAGCGCATGCGGGAGCGCCTGCTGGACGTACAACGCAACGTACGGGTCGTCGCGCCCGATTCGAAGGTTGAGCTATTAGAGGCTGTGGGCGTCGAAAATTTGCCCTGGTCATGCAATATAGAGAGCCAGGAGTAGAAATTGGTAGACCGAACGATGCGAGGCGTGTACCCGATCCTGTCCATGCCCTTCGACGCGCAGGACAGAATCGACATCGAGGACCTTCAGCGCGAAGTGGAGTGGTGCGTCCGGCAGGGCGTGCATGGCCTCGGAATCGCGCTGGCCAGCGAGATCTTCAAGCTGTCGGAGTCGGAGCGCGACCAGGTCACGAGGGTCGTCGTGGAACAGGTGAACGGCAGGGTGAAGGTCGTCGTGAACACGGGCGCACAGGGGAGCGGCCTCGCCGTCCAGTACAGCCGGAGGGCCGAAGAGCTGGGTGCGGACGCCGTCATGGTGACGCCTCCGTCGGCCATGCCTGCAACGCCCGACGAGACCAAGAGATACTTTCGGCGCATCTCGGACTCCGTTGACGTGCCGATATTCATTCAAGACGTAAGCACCGCGCCGGTACCGCCGGGGCTCGCCGTGCAGATCGCCCGAGAGTCGGAGAACGCCTGTTACATCAAGGCCGAGACGCCACCGACCGCGCCGCGCGTGGCCGAGGTGAAGGCGCTGGGAGGCGACGTACTGATCGTCTTTGGCGGCGCCTGGGGCTATTTCTACCTGGAGGAGCTTCGCAGGGGCTCGGTCGGGACGATGCCCGGCGCCGTCATCCCCGAGGTCTTTACCATGGTCTGGGACCTTTTTCAGGACGGCAAAGACCTGGAGGCGACGCGTCTGTTTAACAGATACCTGCCGCTGATAAAGTCGTTCGGACAGGGGTTCGGCATCGCGGCTTACCTTGCGAAAGAGGTGCTCAGGATCAGGGGCGTCTTCAAGGCGGCGCATGTCAGGCATCCCGCCGCCAAGCCCGACGACCTGGCGTTCAAGGAGATAAGGCAGCTCGTCGAATCTCTGGAGCTCGAACCCGCCGACGTCTGACTGGTGCGCTGGGCCTGGCTTGGATAAACGGGGAATTCCGCCGATGCCGAGACAGACGATTATCGAGGGGTAAGAGGCGGGGTAGGCTCTATGCCAGGCTTATGGGGTCCCCCTTCTTGATCGTGCCGCCATTGGTGACGTACGCCAGCATGCCCCGTTTGCCTTCCATCTCCGCCCGCATGCCCTCGCGAATGTCGTCGATGAACTGGCACGGGTCGCAGCCTCCCGTGATCTCCAGGACGACCTCGTCTCCGAGGGTGACCTTTTGCCCGCGCTCCAGGGCCGAGAGGTCGAAACCCGAGATCGTTACGTTCTCGCGGATCTGGCCGTGAGCGAGGCCGAAGCCCTCCAGCGTCTCCTCATCCATAAGCAGGATCTGGCGAGACCGTCGAGGCACCTCCGAGGTCGCGTGTCTGTCGCCCTCGATACCGAATCCGGTAATCACATTAGCGCTGTCGACCGGCTTCATTGGCTGCTCGTGCCCGACGCACAGTTGCAGGGACACGATCTGGGCCGTCTTGTTGGTAGTCATTTCAGTGCCGCTCCTTTGGCTGAGGCTCGCTTCAGGGTACACCCGCCAAAGGCGTAGTTCAAGGCGCCACAGGCAGCGACCTCCATAGGACGTCTCGGATTCACCGGGCGCGTGATATAATCGGCCCAAATTAATGGCATCGATTCCTGAAAGAGTCGTTAGATGCTCGGGAGAGGTGATCACATGCTTAGCACGGTCAAGCTGGGAAGCGGAGACTTTACGTACCAGGTGGACCTCAACTGGGAGACGCTGCCCGCCGGATACGCATGGCGGGAGGTAGCCTCCGTGGCTACGGACGATAATGACAACGTCTACGTCTTCAACAGGGGGGACCACCCCGTCATCGTCTTCGACAGCGACGGCAACTTCATAAAGTCCTGGGGAGAGGGCGTCTTCGTCAGGGCCCACGGCATCAGCCACGGCCCGGACAACACCCTCTACTGCACGGACGACGGCGACCATACGGTGCGGCAGTGCACATTGGACGGCGAGATCCTGATGACCATAGGCGTTCCGGGTAAGGCGGCCGAGATGTTCAGCGGAGAGCCGTTCAACCGATGCACGCACACGGCGGTTGACCCCAACACGGGCGACATCTATGTCTCCGACGGCTACGGCAACTCCAGGGTGCACAAATATACACCCGACGGCAAATTGCTGTTCTCATGGGGCGCCCCCGGCACGGGGGAGGGCGAGTTCAACATCGCCCACAACATTGCGACCGACAGCCGGGGATATGTTTACGTCGCGGACCGCGAGAACCACCGAATCCAGATCTTCGATTCCAAAGGCAAATACGAGACTATGTGGGCCACGTTGCACCGCCCCTGCGGGCTGTATATCTCGGAAGACGACCTCATATACGTCGGGGAGCTTGGTTGGGGCCCCGCAGTCGAGAAGAACGTCCCCAATATTGGTCCCCGGGTCTCGATCATGAATACAAAGGGCGAAATCCTGGCCCAGATGGGTGAGGGTTACGGACTGGGTGAGGGCCAGTTCATCGCGCCCCACGGCATCTGCCTCGATTCCAAGGGCAGCATATACGTGGGCGAGGTCGCCCATACGAACAGTCGCAATGCCGGCGAGGACCCGCCGGACGATATAAGATCATTTCAGAAGCTAGTTAGAGCATAAAACTATCTAATATAGGCCGGCGACCAGTTCGTTGACTGCTGGCTTGACAGTTTGTCGGACGCCTAATAAACTCGCCGATAAGCGAGGTTCATGTTCCAGGGTTCATCTGGCTAACGGAAACCGAGAAGAGCATCCACACGGATGGAGATGAGAAGGAGCGAAGTATGGCAACTAATGGGCACTCGCAACCGCAGGCCGCTTCGGAAATGGCATCCGCGGCGTCAAAGTTCCTCGGAAGCCTGAGCGCCGACCAGAAGCAGAAGGCCGTCTACCCGTATCTCGACGGCGAGAGGGTGTTCTGGTACTACCCACCGCTGAATAGGCACGGCCTGGCCATTCGAGACATGGACGAAAACCAGAGGAAGCTTGCCTATGCGATGATGGAGAGCGGCCTCGCACCCAGGGCTTACAAGCAGGCCGTCCAGATCATAGAGCACGAGTCAATCCTTGGCCCCCTTGAAAAGGAGGCCAACGCGGTCACCTTCGTGAGAGACCCCGAGCTCTACTACTTCACGATTTTCGGCGATCCCAGCGGCACCGAGGAGCCGTGGGGCTGGCGGGCCGAGGGCCATCACGTTTCGCTGCACTTCAGCATCTGGGACGACAAGGTAATCTCCGCGACGCCTTTCTTCTTTGGTGCCAATCCGGCGGAGGTCCCGAGCGGCACGAAGAAGGGGCTCCGCATCCTGGGCGACAGGGAAGACCTGGGATTCGAGCTGCTAAACAGCTTCGATTCCGGTCAAAAGTCTACCGCCATTATCTACGACGAAGCGCCCTACGATATTTTGACCTATAACGCCTCTCGGCCTCTCTTCGCGCGTGAGGAGGGCCTGCTCGTCTCCAAGATGAACGGCACGCAGCAGGAGATGGTCATGTCGATCATCAATGAGTACGTCAGCACCATCCGCGACGACGTCGCGCAGGACAAGCTGAGCGCCATCAGTGAGCAGGGCATAGGCGATTTCAGGTTCGCGTGGGGCGGTGGCATGGAGCCGCGAACGAAGCATTACTATCGGATTCACGGCGGCAGCTTCGTCGTGGAGTACGACAACCGCCAGAACGATGCCAACCACATCCATTCAGTGCTTCGGGACTCCGAGAACGACTTTGCGGTCGATGTTCTTCGCGAGCATCTGCTGCTCTATCACGTACTGTAAGGCGAGACATACGGAACGAAGAGGGCTCCTCGACCAGTCGGGGGGCCCTCTTAATGTGAGCCTATGTGCCGTTCCGACGGCATGATATGGGAAATTCCTGATTACGGTAGTCATGCAAACCCGCTAAAGCGCCTGTCACGGGCTTTTGAACCTGTTTGTTCAGGTATGAAATGGCTGCAGAGCACTATTTCTTCCGTGTCGTGCGCTTATTCCAGCGCGTAAAGATGGCCGTCCCTGCTCCCAAAATAGACAACCCCGTCGACGATGGTTGGGGAAGATAACACCGAGTCCGCCGTCATGTATCTCCACTTTCGCCGTCCGGTCTGCGTGTCCACCGCATAGAGATAACCGTCATAGCTCCCGATATACACGACTCCATCGGCGACGGCGGGAGAAGACTCTATTGGGGCTTCTGTTTTGAACCTCCACTTTTCCTGGCCTGTGGCTGCGTCCACTGCATAAAGGTTCCCGTCCCAGCTTCCGACATAGACCACCCCATCAGCAATGGCCGGGGAGGACTCAAGGTCTTTCCCTGTTTTGAACTTCCACCTTTCTTGGCCCGTGTTGGTGTCTACCGCATAGAGATAACCGTCGTGGCTCCCAAAATAGACAACCCTGCCAGCGACCGCAGGGGAAGAGAACACGAAGCCTTCGGTCTTAAACCTCCACTTCTCACGGCCCGTTTCGATATCTACTGCATAGAGGTTTCCGTCCTCGCTCCCGAAATAGGCTACGCCGTCCACCACTGCAGGCGACGACCCTATTGCGCCTCCCGTTTTGAAACTCCATCGTTCTTGCCCCGTCTGGATGTCTATCGCGTAAAGGTGACCATCGTCTGTCCCGACATATGCCACTCCGTCGACTATTCTGGGAGAAGATGCCCCGGCTCCTGCTTGAAAACTCCACCGTTCCTGCCGGTTCTCAATGTCCACAGCGGAGAGGTAACCATCGTCTGTCCCGACATATGCCACTCCGTCGACTATTCTGAGAATGGCAGGAGAACCGACATGTGGAGGGCCTGCAAAGAAACAACCTGGAAAATCCGCCTTACAGATGTAG
>JADFKI010000136.1 GCA_022565015.1 Chloroflexota bacterium | reverse complement strand
GAAAACTGCCACGAATGGTTCGACAAGCTCCCCGAAGAATCGGGGTCCGAAGATATTCCTCACAAGGAGTCGGACACCACGAACGGGCAATCTTCCGTTCGTCCTGAGCACTGTCGAAGGACCGTAATACGTCAAATTTAGGTTTTCGGATAGGCACTCAGTGGCCGCATATAGTTGTTACAAGCGCCTCTAAATACCTTGCATCGTTCTTCACGCCTTCGTTAGGCTTTTATCAGTAGCGTATGTGAACCTAACGACATCCCCGATCTTCGCTTTGCGCTGCGCCCTGAACGATCTGTTTCCACGGTTGAGCCGCATTTAATTTCGAAGCGGCTGCGGATGGCTGAAAGTGTAGTTGATTCCAGGAGGATTTATGAAACTCGTTCGCGCAAAGGTGACCAACTTCAAGTCTATTGACGACACAGGCTGGGTGGACATTGGCGAGGTAACCAGCATGGTGGGTAAGAACGAGTCTGGAAAGACTGCGTTTTTAGGCGCCTTGAAACGGCTGAATCCGGTAGACGGTATGGACAAGTTCGATCTCAAGGACTACCCAAGAAAGGGGTACGTCCGGTACAAGCGAGATCACGGCACCACGCCCGCCATTGTCATCACGACCGAGCTCGAGCTTTCGGGCGACGAGATGGGCAAGATCGAGGAGGCGCTCGGCAAGGGCGCCCTCAAGTCGTCCCAGGTTACCGTCGCTAAAGACTACGCTAACGAGCTGCGCTGGGACGTTGATGTGAACGAGCAGGCCATCGTTCGGCACCTCATGGAGAGCGCAAACATCCCTCTCGAAGTGCAGGAGCACGCCCGGAAATCCCAGACTATCGGCGAGCTCGTTGAGGCGTTGGAATCCCTTGACGTGAAGCCCGCTGCCGTGCAGAAGCTGCTCGACGATGTGTCGAAGCGCTTCGAAGGCGACGACGCGGCGTCGCAGCTCATCTGTGGCTACCTGAACAAGTTCCTGCCCAAGTTCGTGTACTTCGATGAATACAGCGCCATGCGCGGCCGGATCTCCATTCAGGACATGGTAGAGCGCGTGAACAAGGGCGAGGAGATGGACGAGTCCGACCGGACCTTCCTCTCCCTGCTTGCCCTGGTGGGCGCAAACCTCCAGGACATGGACAACCAGACCAACTACGAGTACCTGAAGGCCGAACTCGAGTCGGCCTCCATCGGGATTTCCGACGAGATATTCGAGTATTGGAACCAGAATAAGCAGCTGAGGGTGGAATTCGACCTCTCCGCCGCCAATCCCGACGATCCGCCTCCTTTGAACAAGGGCACGATCCTTCACGTCCGCATCTGGAACAATCGGCACCGCGTATCGGTACCCTTCGACGAACGGTCCAAGGGATTCGTCTGGTTCTTCTCGTTCCTTTCGTACTTCTCAAAGATAGAGGAAGAGCAGGACACGGACCTGGTACTTCTGCTGGACGAGCCCGGCCTGAACCTGCACGCTATGGCTCAGCACGACTTCCTTCGCTTCATCGACGAGCGCCTCGCGCCGAAGCACCAGGTCATTTACACCACCCACTCGCCGTTCATGATCAACCTCAAGCACCTGGACCGCATTCGCACGGTGCAGGATGTGGACGACAGGGGCACCGTTATCAGCGACGATACATTGAGCAACGACCAGGAGACGGTCTTCCCGCTGCAGGTGGCGCTTGGCCACAGGCTGGCCAACACCCTGTTCCTGGCCCCACACTGCCTGATGGTCAACGACGCTTCCGACCTCATACTGCTCCAGATTATTGGCGAGTTCGTGTCGTCCAGGGGTCACCAAAGGCTGGACCCCCGCTGGGTAGTCATACCCGTCGGCGGCGCGGACAACCTCCCGTCTTTCGTCTCGTTGCTGGGTGAAAACTACGTCAGCGTTGCCGTCCTGATGGACGTCACTCCCAAGAACAAGGAGAAGATGGAGGCCATCAACAAGAACAGCCACATCCATCGCAGCAACCCGATAAAGTGGGTTGAGGTCACAAAGGTCAGGACGGCCGACATCGAGGATATTCTCGACCCTGCCTTCTATCTGAAGCTCGTCAACGCCTCTTATGCCGGGGAACTGTCGGAGCCCATAACGATGAAGGCGATAACCGACAGCGAGCCGCGGATCGCCAAGAGACTGGAGGTCTACTTCGAGGCCGAAGGACTGGGGAACAACGGGAAGTTCGAGGCATATCGACCGGCGGCATACCTCCTGGAGCATCACGCGGAGCTGCGAGGTCAGATAGACGATGCGACCATCGAAAGGGCCGCCTCCATGTTCGAACGCATCAATGCGCTTCTGCCGGCCAATGCCGGTAGCGATACGCTTGGCGCCTTCGTTCGAGGGGCCAGCAATGGCTCGGCTTCTCAACAAGCTACGGCTACTCCGGCCCCATAGCACATCGACGTAACGCGAGAGCAGCGAGTAGGGGCGGGTCTCAGACCCGCCTCTACTATTTTCGAAATTCCAACTAGGACAGGGTCACGCTCGCAATCCGACGGCATGTTTCTGGTGAATCCTCGCACCGATGTCATAAATGAATTTTCGATTGTCCATGTACTGGTGTGATGATTTCCTGTAAAGTTGTATCTGAGCCTTCCGCTCACCGTACCGCTACAGGCAAGCATCGAAGAGAGGTCAATGCCCCAAGAGCGCGGCGCTGCGTCCAATTTAAGCTCGACGGACTCGAGATCGGCATCGGATACCCAGAAAACATTGGGCTACGACGAGGCGTTAGAGCGCGTCATGAGCCTCGCGGACTTCGAGCGCTCCTCTCACAGCCCCGGGCATTCATCGTTTCATCTAGAGCGTATTGGCCTCTTAATGGAGCGTCTCGGCGATCCTCACCTGTGCATACCGACGGTTCATATCGCCGGTACGAAGGGAAAGGGCAGCACCGCGGCGATGATCACGTCGGTGCTTTCCGCCCAGGGCTACAGGGTCGGCCTCTACACGTCGCCCCACCTCCACAGCGCGGTCGAACGCATCCGAGTAGGCCTGGAGCCAATCAGCCGAGAGGATTTCGCGGCCTCGGTGGAGCGGATCTGGCCCGCCGTCGATTTTGTGGCGAGCGAGGGCGGATTCGGCGGTGTCACCACCTTCGAAGCGCTCACGGCGATGGCGTTTGACTACTTTCGGCGGATCGACGCCGACTTTCAGGTCATCGAGGTAGGCCTCGGTGGGAGGCTCGACGCCACGAATATAGTTTCGCCCGAGGTCTCCGTAATAACCTCCATTAGCCTGGACCACATCGTTACCCTGGGCGACACCGTCGAAAAGATTGCATTCGAGAAGGCCGGCATCATCAAGCGGGGAGTGCCTGTCGTGGTCTCCCCTCAGAGCGGAGAGGTGCTCGCCGTGATAAATAGAGTCGCAAGGGAAAAGGGTGCGCCCGTAGTTAGCATCGGCGGTAGGGTATCGCACAAATTGCGGGAGGCCGATGTCAGCGGACAGAGCTTTGAAATTCGCGGTCTGTCTCGGACCTACGACCTTTGGATGCCCCTGCTTGGCGACATACAGCTGGAGAATGCCGCGACCGCGTTGGCAACTCTGGAGGAACTGCGGAACAAGGGTTACGATATATCCGGAGATAGCTTCTCTAAGGGATTCAGGGAAGTAAGCTGGCCCGCCCGATTCCAGAGGCTTTCACACGAGGGTGTCGAGATCCTGGTCGACGGAGCGCACAATCCATACTCGATGAAGAGGTTGGTTTGTACGATTGGGGAATTTTATTCGTCGAAAACGGCAATCGTGGTCTTCGGAGCCCTTAGCGGACACAGTGCCAAGGGGATGCTGGAAGAGCTCGCGGTGCTTTCGCCCGAGCTTGTGTGTGTGCGGTCCAGGCATCCTCGGTCCGCGCCGAGCCACGTTATCCGTGAAATCGCTTCCAAACTGGGCTTAAATATAGCATTCGAAACTGAAAACGTGGGTGAGGGGACGCGGAAGGCAATTGAGCTCTCCCGTGAAGACGACTTTGTACTGGGAACCGGATCACTCTCCGTGGCAGCCGAGATAATCGAAGAGATTCGAGGCATGTCCCCGGAGCTATATCCCTATATAAAGCCGCCGAAAATTACCGCCGCCCGCACGAACGCGTGAGGATGTCATGAACACCGGAAGAAAAAGAGTAGTGATAACGGGGATGGGACTAATGTCCCCACTTGGCGAAACGGTCGACGAGTACTGGGAAAGCCTGTTGAAAGGGAAGTCGGGGATCGCCGCTATGACGCTCAGCGACCCGGCAGAATATCCGTGCAAAGTCTCGGGCGAGGTGAGTAACTTCGATCCGGGAACGTACGTAAACCCGAAAGAGGCAAAACGCATGGCCCGCTTCTCCCAGCTGGCCGTCGCCGCAGCCGCGGTCGCCGTTGAGGATGCCAATCTGGACCTGTCCAAGGAGAACTCGGAGCGGCTGGGCGTCGTCATGGGCAACGGCATCGGAGGGTTTCCGACCACGGAGGACAACGCCCGCGTAATTTTTGAAAAGGGGGGCATGAAGGCCAGTCCGTTTTTCATTCCAATGATCCTTCCCAACATGGCCGCCGCTAACGTAAGCCGCATTTACCATTTGAAGGGCTACACCTCTACCATTATTACGGCCTGTGCGGCTGGGAATCAGGCCATAGGCGAGGCGGCCGAGGCGATACGTCGAGGCGCCGCGGACGTCTTGCTGGCGGGAGCGTGTGAGGCCGGTATATGCCAGCTTGGCCTGGGCGGGTTCAACGTGATCCGGGCGCTTACTCGCAACAACGAGCCGCCGGAGGGGGCCAGCAGACCATTCGATGCGAATCGAGACGGCTTCGTGCCGGCCGAAGGCGCCGCCATCCTGATACTGGAAACGCTCGAGCACGCAATCAGCCGGGGAGCGAATATTCTGGCGGAAATCGTCGGCTATGGGGTGTCCTCTGATGCTTTTCACCAGGTGCAACCCGACGAGGACGGCTCAGGGCCCGCGCGTGCGATGAAATGGGCCATTGAGGACGCGGGACTGGGAATCGACGAGATCGACTACATCAACGCGCACGGCACATCTACTCCAAAAAACGATCTCGTAGAGACCCTTGCCATAAAGAAAGTCTTTGGTAAGCGGGCGTATAAGGTGCCGGTGAGCTCGACCAAATCCATGATTGGCCATGCCCTCGGAGGCGCCGGCGCTCTCGAGGCCGTCGCATGCATCAAGACCATACAGCATGGAGAGATTCACCCCACGATCAACCACGAGACGCCGGACCCCGAGTGCGACCTCGATTACGTCCCCAACGAATCGAGGACCAGGGACGTGCGGCATGCCTTATCCAATAGCTTCGGCTTCGGAGGTCAGAACGCCTGCGTCGTATTCGCGCGCTACGAGGAGTAGGTCTTCATCACCAGGCTTCAGGACCGGCCAGGGGCTTTCGCTTCGTAGAAATCCCGCCGGGTGTCCACCATAAGAAGAGGCCGCCTCAACTGAGGCGGCCTCTTCCTAATTGCCGTTAGCCTGGTGAATGCCTGCTTAGGTGGATGTCACCGGCTGTGCCGAAACCATCCCCTCCAGCATCATCTCTATGGCCATCACGTGGCTGCAGGTCTTGTGTCCGGCGAAGTAGTGACAGGAACACTTGGCCTCTCCGCCTTCGTAGGAAATCTCGTGACTATCGTTGTCGCCTTGGAAACTTGCCGTGAACTGCTTAAGAGTCACCCGACCGGGCTGTACTGAATAGTCCTTGGCCTTTTCGATCTTCCTAACGAGGCTTGAGTCCATTCGGTCCCTCCTGGTTGTATTTTAGCCCTCGTAGCTCATTTTGCTTGCGCCTTCCCCCGTTCTGTTTGCCCAGGCCACTGTGGCCGGACCGTTACGAACATGCTGTTCTACGACTCGATTTTACTTTGTTGGAACCTCTCCAGTCAATAATTCGCCGGCACTAATTTTTATACGAAACTATCACCGTTTCGAACATCGTAGCCTCGAATTTAGAACACATGACAATACTATTCAGGGCAAGCCTCTTGAGCTGGTGAGCGGAGAGTCTGAACGTACACATTCTGTGTCTTTGCAGACGATTAGTACGCAATATCAATTCCCAGTCGCTGCGATAACCTCTCGCTCGACGCCTGTGTCACCATGATATGGAATTTATCTCGATGTGGTCCTGTGAGACCAACGTGCATTCGGCGATTTCCCCTCTTTCACGCATCCTTGCTGGGAACCCGGGCCTGCGTCAGGGCAAGCGCGCCGATGGCGAACAGCACCGCCGTAGTCATGAAGGCTGCGTTGTAGCTGCCCGTCAGGTCAAACGACGCTCCGGCCAGCAGCGGCCCCACGCCGAAGGACACCATCGTCGCCAGGTTGATAATTCCCATTATGCCTCCGAAATGGCGAATGCCAAATGTGTCCTGAACGATTATCGAGAACAGCGCGCCGAAACCTCCCAGGAAGAACCCGAACATTGGGACGGAGAGCCACATGATTGCAGGCGTCCCGGCCCACATCATGACCAGCACGAAGAGCGACTGCCCGCTCAAGTCGACCATCAAAGCATAGCGAGAGCCGATCCTCTCCGACAGGAAGCCCATCGCCAGCTTTCCCAGCATGCCGAATATCGCTAACACGCTCAACGCAAGCGACGCCACCGTTACGGATACCCCTTCAATAGTCAGGTGTGCCGTCACCTGGGGAAGGACTGCGCTGTAGGTAAAGGACCCCATCAGCACCGCCGTGGCGATGGCATAGAAGGCCTTACTGTGGAGGGCCTCTTTCGGCGTCCTGCCTGTCAGCACGGGCGTCTCCCGCGGATGGTCTATCGGGTGTCGGCGGCATCCGTCTCATCACTCCTTGGATACTCACGAAGAACGATCATCGCATATATCAGTATCAGAGCCGTGAGTATGGCCAAAACCACGTAGCCTCCCCGCCAGGAGAACATGGAAAGTGTGACGGCCAAGACCGGCGGCACCCACAAACCCCCGAAGTTGTTGCCCAGCAAAGTAATGCCCATGACCCGGCGTCGAGTCCTTCTGAACCAGATGCCGATGAGCCTGCCGGCGGGCAGAATGGTAGCTCCCGTGTAGCCCACGAACTGAAGCAGGCTGAGGGCGTACCAGTGCCACAGCTCGGACATCATCGGGCGAAGGGCGAAGCTCAGGAAGATGAGAGCGAGCGAAAAAGCCAGGACAGGCCTCGCGCCGTGTCTATCCATGAACCTTCCCAGCAACGGCGCGACGAGACTGCCGACGGCCGTAAAGGAAAGCGATGCGCTTATCTGGGTCCGGCTCCAGCCGAAGGTCTCCTCGAGGGGGCCTACGAACAGCCCGAAAGCGTACTGGGAAGAGCCAATAGTTAGGCCCGATGCCATGAAAAGCGCGGATACTATGAACCAGCCTCTGTATATCCGGCGCGCTCTTAGTCTGGAAACGATATCCATACCCGTAGAGTATAGAGGAGCCCATCGTCATAAACGAGGTTTCGGGCGCACGGCCTGCTCACCTGAATATGGGCCCGTTGCCGTAGCGCCGGGGAAATGATATATTCGACACTGCCCTCGGAAGGCGCCCACGCGGGGAGGGTGCAATATCTGGATATGGCACCGGCGCTTGGTGGCCCAACACAAGAGGGCCGCTTCAGGTACATATCGACTAACGAAACGCGTTGTTAGCGCCTGCTGACGCAGCGAACGGAATCCGGAGGAGACGATATGGCAGGTGATTTGCGAATAGCGGTGATCGGCCAGGCCGCATTTGGCGAAAGCGTATTGAACGCCCTGGTGGAAAAGGGCGAAGAGGTTGTCGGGGTCTTCTGTCCGCCCGATCGAGAAGGCAGGCGACCAGACCCGATCAAGGTCGCGGCCGAGGGCCACAACGTGCCCGTGTTGCAGTTTCGCAGGATGCGCAACCAGGACGCAATAGACGCCTTCAAGGAATTGAATAGCGACATCTGCGTCATGGCCTTCGTGACGGATATCGTGCCCGACGATATCCTGGAAGCCCCGACGAAGGGCACCATTCAGTACCACCCATCGTTGCTGCCGCTGCACAGGGGCCCAAGCTCCATAAACTGGCCCATCATCAACGGCGAACCCAAGACCGGCCTTTCGATATTCTGGCCTGATAAGGGACTGGACACGGGCCCCATACTGCTTCAAAAAGAGACGGAGATTACCCCCGACGACACGCTGGGGACCGTGTATTTCGATCGTCTCTTCCCCATGGGGGTCGACGCCATGGTAGAGGCCGTCGAAATGGTCCGAAACGGCACCGCACCCAGAGTAGTGCAGGACGAGTCCAAGGCCACCTATGAGGGCTGGTGTCGGGCCGAAAACGTCATCATAGACTGGAGTAAGCCGGTCCAGGAGATCTATAACATGATCCGAGGCGGCGATCCCAGCCCCGGGTCGGGCACGACCTTCGACGGAAAGGCGATCCAACTCTTCAAGGCCGGCAAGGCGGACGGCGACACGGCGAGGCCGGCCGGCGAGGTAACGGAGATTACTGAAGAAGGCTTTACCGTGGCGGCCAACGGAGGCGCGATATCTGTCGGCCGCGTGCAGCCGGAAGGCGCGCGAAAGATAATGGCGCCCGAGTGGACCGAGTCCGTCGGTCTGAAAGTTGGCGACAGGTTCGGAGGGTAATCTGCTGCCGGCAGTCAGTATTCGAGCCCCTGGTCAATCGTGAACATCGAGTCGATGTCCCCTTGAAACGGCTGTTCGAGGATGGCTGGAGAAAGACATTAATCAGGAGGGAAACGTATATGAATGGCTTCGAGATCATCGCCAGAATTCTGAAAACCGAGGGCGTTGAGTGGCTTGCCTGCTTTCCGTCGAACACCCTTATTGAGGCCGCCGCCAAGGAGGGCATACGCCCAATAGCCTTCCGCCATGAGCGCGGTGCTATCATGGCCGCAGACGGTTACAGCCGAATGCACGACGGCAAGAAATTCGGCGTAGTCGCTATGCAACACCAGGCGGGCGCCGAAAACTCGTTGGGCGGCGTGGCCCAGGCCTTCGGAGACAACATTCCGATGCTGCTGCTTCCCGGCGGCATGCGGCTGGACCAGATAGGCGTCAGGCCGAACTTCTACGCAGTCGAGAATTACCGGAACGTGACCAAACAGGCCGAGTCTATATTTCGAGTCGACCAGATAACCAGGATTATGCGCCGCGCGTTCCATGCGATGCGCAACGGCGGCCCCGGTCCCGTGATGGTCGAGATGCACACGGACGTGTGCGGCCAGCAGGTCCCCGAGGAGGCGATGGACTACAGTCCACCGAAGGTCATGCGTCAGCACCCGTCAATTTCCGACGTCAAAGACGCCGTAAAGACGCTGCTGAGCGCCAAGAAGCCCGTTATCTGGTCGGGCGGCGGCGTGCTCATGGCAGACGCCACGGCCGAGCTTCAGGAGCTTGCCGAGCTGATGGAGATTCCGGTGTACTGCAGCATGCCGGGCAAGTCTTCCTTCGACGAGCGGCATCCGCTGGCCCTTGGCGCGGGCAGCGGCTCGACGACCCTTCAGGCGAGAACGTGGCTGCAGGAGTCCGACGTGCTCTT
>JADFKI010000135.1 GCA_022565015.1 Chloroflexota bacterium | reverse complement strand
CGCGTACTGGGCCCGGCCTTCATCCACCATTCGAGGCGCGCTGCCATGGATGGCCTCGAACATCGCATACCGCTTGCCGATGTTGGCGCTTCCCGCCGTGCCGACTCCACCCTGAATCTCCGCGGCCTCGTCCGTAAGGATGTCGCCGTAGAGGTTGGGCAGCGCCAACACCTGGAACTGGGTGCGTCGCTGAGGGTCCAGCAGCTTGGCAGTCATGATGTCAATGTACCAGCCGTCCCACTCGATGTCCGGATACCTTTCGGATACCCGGCGGGCGACGTCCAGGAACTTGCCGTCCGTTGTCTTTACGATGTTGGCCTTGGTGACAATGGTGACGAGGTTCTTGCCGGTCTTCTTGGCGTGGGCAAAGGCGGCGTCGATGATGCGCTCGGAGCCCTGCTCCGTTATGACCCTGAAGTCGATGGCGAGGTCGGGTGTAACGTTGATGCCCTGGCTTCCCACCGCGTACAGGTCTTCCGTGTTCTCCCGGAAGAACGTCCAGTCGATATTTTCGCTGGGCACCCGCACGGGGCGAACGTTGGCGAACAGGTCCAGCGCCTTGCGCATGCCGACGTTGGCGCTCTCCAGGTTCGGCCAGCCGTCGCCTCGCTCCGGGGTGTGGGTCGGACCCTTTAACGTAACGTGGCACTGCTTGATCTCTTCGAGAACGTCATCGGGTATGGACTGCATCTTCTGGGCGCGGTTCTCGATGGTAAGTCCCTCGATTACCTTGAACTCCACTATTCCGGCGTCGACCTGGCCCCTGAGCAGATATTCGAGTACGGTCTGCGTCTCATGGCTTATGCTCGGGCCTATACCGTCACCGCCCAGCATTCCGACGATGATGGGGGAGATGCTGGAGTAATCGACCCAGTCGCCCTCAGCCTTTAGTCGCTCGACGCGCTCCAGCTGCTCCTCCAGGACCATGCCAAAGTGCTCCTTGGCCCTTTCGATGGCGTCTCTGTTGACCAACTTGGTCTCCTTTCTTAGGTGCCGCGAATAATTCGCCTCAGCTTGAGATTACAGCCAGTACCGCATCCTTGGCAACCGTCTCTCCCGGCTGCGACGGTAACGATTTGACCTTACCGCTAATGGGCGACGGAAGGGTATTCTCCATCTTCATCGCCTCCAACACTACGACCGGGTCACCCGCAGCGACATCCTGACCTACCTCGACGGCGTACCGCAAGACCACGCCGGGAATCGGCGCCAATATCCGGGCTTCACCGGGCGCGGCCTTCGGCGCCGGCGCTTGCTCCGGGACGGCTGCACGCTGCGATGTCCCGGAGCGAGCGGACTGTACGGGGCGCACCGCCATGCCTTGCATAGGCTGAAGAGGATCGACCTCGACCTGGAAGTGTTGCTCTCCGACGTACACGTTGAACTGACGCGAGAACCTGCTGCGGGGAGGAGCATCCGATGGGGCTTTCGACGCTCCCTGCGACGCGGTTGCCCTCTCACGCTCCACCTGCTCCAGGGTCTTTGGCTTCATCTCCTCGGGCATCGGCTCCAGGCCGTGCTTTATCTTCAGGAAGGTCAGGCCGGTGGTGGGGTACATCGCGTAGGTGAGCGCATCTTCGATATCCGATGAGATGTCTTTGATAGCGTCCTTGGCCTTGTCCATCTCGGGCTCGATAGCGTCGGCGGGTCGTCCGTCTATGGGCTTCGCGTCGCTGTCCTGTAGGGCCATCTCGATCACTTCGCTGTCTATAGGCGCGGGCGACTCGCCGTAGAGCCCCAATACGTAGTCCTTTATCTGCCCTGAGACCATCTTGTATCGACCGAAGAGCACGTTGCTGACCGCCTGGGAGCCCGTCATCTGGCTCATGGGCGTCACCAGGGGAGGGTAACCCAGCTCTTTTCTGATGCGTGGTATCTCGTCGAGCACCTCGTCCAGCCTATCCAGGGCATCGGCCTCGCGCAGCTGGGAGATAAGGTTGCTCGACATGCCTCCCGGAATCTGGTGCTTCAAGACCTTGGCGTCGATCACGGCGGCACGAGGGCTCTCGAGGTACTGACGGTACTTCGGCAGGACCGATTCGAGATAGTCGCCTAGCTCTAGAATCTTGTCCAGGTCCAGACCGGTCTCTCGATCGGAGTCGGAGAGGGCCATGACCAGAGGCTCGATGGCGGGCTGCGCCGTCCGAAGCGCCAGGGGAGAGAGGCACGTGTCCAGGACGTCAAGTCCGGCCTCGATCGCCTTCAGAGCGGTCATCGACGCCATGCCGCTGGTATAGTGCGTGTGGAGCTGAAGCGGGACGTCCAGGACCGACTTCATGGCGGTCACCAGCTCTGCGGCGTCGTAGGGCGCCAGCAGGCCCCCCATATCCTTGATGCAGATGCTGTCCGCGCCCATCTCCTGAAAGCTCTTCGCCTTACCCACGAAGTAGTCGAGATTGTAGATGGGCCCGCCTAGTCTTCCCTCTTCCGTGACCGTGTAGCAAATGGCAAGCTGTAGATGCTTGCCTTTTTTCTTGATGGCTTCGGCGGCCCGCTCGATATTCCTCTCGTCGTTCAGCGCGTCGAACACCCTGAAGATGTCGATGCCGACCTCCGCCGAGCGCTGCACGAAGGCGTCCACCAGGTCATCGGCGTACGTCCTGTAACCAACCAGGCTCTGACCCCTGAGAAGCATCATCAGCGGAGTCTTGGGCATGAGGCGCTTGAACGTCCGGAGGCGCTCCCAGGGGTCCTCCGCAAGGAATCGGGTAGCCACGTCGAAGGTGGCTCCGCCCCATACCTCCATCGAGTGGAATCCCATCTCGTCCATTCTGCCGGCGATGGGCTCCATATCCTCCATACGAAGGCGAGTAGCCATGAGGCTCTGATGGCCGTCTCTGAAGGTCGTGTCGGTTATCTTTATCGGGTGTTTAGCCACGATCTCGATTGTACTTCCTAAGCTGTGGTTGCCCTATCTCAGGACGATTGGAAGCAGATTTTTGGGATCCCCTGCGTGGTGATTCCGAGCCCTAATTTACGCCCCTCCACGAGCTCGATGTGTCGAGCGCCGACATTCGCACCTTGCCTCTGCCCGCAAGCCTCCAAGAGCTCAATCTTTCGTCAGGCGCCGCGAAATTTAGCGATTCTTCCTCGAGGAAGCCTTGAACCGCGGCCATAACGGCGGCCATGACCTCACTGCTGATCGCGTCAGCGCCGGAAGCCGCTTGAGTCAAAGGGGTATGCTCCCGTGCTTCTTAGGAGGCAGAGATTCCCGTTTGTTCTGAAGCATCTCCAGGGCCTTTATGATCTTCGGCCTCGTCTCGGAGGGGTCGATAACGTCGTCGATGAGGCCCAGGCCCGCGGCGATGTAAGGGTTCATGAGCTGGTCTTCATACTCGCCGATGAGCCTCTGCCGCGCCTCGTCAGGCTCGTCGGACTTTCGTATCTCCTGTCTGTGAATGATGTTCACGGCCCCTTCGGCGCCCATCACGGCGATCTCTCCAGTGGGCCACGCGTAGTTGATGTCACCTCGCAGACCCTTGCTGCTCATGACTATATAGGCGCCGCCATACGCCTTTCGGATCAAAACGCTGATCTTGGGCACCGTGGCCTCGGCGTAGGCGAATATCAGCTTGGCCCCGTGACGGATGATCCCGCCGTATTCCTGGTTGGTGCCCGGCAAGAAACCGGGGACGTCGATAAAGGTAACAATGGGAATATTGAAGGCGTCGCAGAAGCGCACGAACCTGGCCGCCTTAACAGACGCGTTGATGTCCAGGACGCCGGCGAGAAAGCTGGGCTGTTGCGCGACGATGCCGACGGAACGCCCATCCATCCTGGCGAAGCCGACCATTACGTTCCTTGCATAGGCCTCGTGGACCTGCATGAACTCGGCGTCGTCGACGACCCTGGTGATAATATCCAGCATCTCGTAGGGCTGGTTTGGGTGGTCCGGCACGAGATGGGCCAGGGTTGCGTCGGTGCGGCCCGGATCATCCCCCGACTGCAGCCGTGGCGGGTCCTCCATGTTGTTCTGGGCCAGGAAGCCGAGAAGTCGCCTGACCTCGGAGAGGCACCGCTCTTCGGACTCGATGGCGAAATGCGCGACGCCGCTCTGGGTCGAGTGGCTGCCTGCGCCACCCAGCTCTTCGTGGGTGACCTCTTCGCCCGTCACCGACTTGATGACATCCGGCCCCGTAATGTACATCTGTCCGATGCCTTCGACCATGAAGACGAAATCGGTCAGGGCGGGGGAGTAGGTCGCGCCCCCTGCGGCGGGGCCCAGTATTACGGAGATCTGTGGAATTACGCCCGACGAACGGACGTTGCGCAGAAAGATGTCGGCATAAGCCGCCAGGCTTTGAACGCCCTCCTGAATCCTGGCGCCGCCCGAGTCGATCAGGCCCACGATGGGCGCGCCGCTGTTGGTCGCCAGGTCCATGACCTTGCATATCTTCTGGCTAACCGCCTCTGAAAGGGAGCCTCCCATGACGGTGAAGTCCTGCGAAAATACGAAGGTAAGCCGGCCGTTTACGTGACCGTACCCCGTCACGACTGCGTCGCCGAGATGATGCTGCTCGGCAAGCCCGAAGTCGGTCCCGCGATGGAGCTTGAACGTGTCCAGCTCTTCGAAAGAGCCCTCGTCCAGCAAGAGGTCGATCCGCTCGCGGGCGGTGAGCTTGCCCCTCTCATGCTGGGCGTCGATTCTTTGCCGGCCGCCGCCCGCCCGAGACTGAGCCTTCTTCTCTTTTAGCTCCTCTAGCTTGACGTCAACGTTTCGTCGCACGACCATATTTGTATCTGCATCGCCTTACATGAAATAATTACTGTCAAAGGTATCAGATAGCTATGAATGATTTCAAGGCGACTAAGAAGGGCATAACCCGCATAGGCAACAGGGATTTCGTGTGGGGAAGCAGGACCTTCGTCATGGGGGTCATTAACGTGACTCCCGACTCGTTTTCCGGCGACGGCATTGGCGGCAACGTGGATGTTGCCGTGCGGATGGCCGTTCGATTCCAACAGGAGGGCGCGGACCTGATCGACGTCGGAGGCGAGTCGACCCGGCCACCGGCGATGTACGGCGACTCCAAGCCGGTCTCGGACGACGAAGAGCTGGCAAGAATCATTCCGGTAATCGAGGCTCTCAAGCGAGAGATCGACCTGCCCATAAGCGTGGACACGTACAAGGCCAGGGTCGCCGCTGAAGCCGTGAACGCGGGTGCATCGCTTATCAACGACGTCTGGGGGTTCCAGCGAGACCCCGAGATGGCCGCCGTTGCGGCAAAGTTGGGCGTACCCGTGGTCTTGATGCATAACCAGGACCACACCCGGTACGACGATCTCGTCCCAGACGTAGTATCTTGGCTAAAACAGTTGACTGAGTCGGCAATTAGCGCCGGCGTAGATCGAAAAAAAATCATCCTGGACCCAGGCATGGGATTCGGCAAGACGGCCGAGCACAATCTGGAGATACTTCGCAGGCTAGAGGAGCTCGCCGTCCTGGGGAGGCCCTTGCTCATCGGCATGTCCCGTAAATCGACGATCGGGTACGTCCTCGGTCTGCCAGTTGAAGAGCGCGTGGAGGGCACCGCGGCGACGGTGGCTCTGTCTATTGCCGGGGGTGCCGATATCGTCCGCGTGCACGACGTCAAGGAGATGGTCCGCGTCGCCAGGATGAGCGACGCTATCGTGAGAGGATGGGAGCGGCACTGATGCTAAACGAGGCATACCTGGGGCTGGGCTCCAACCTGGGAGACGCCGCCTCCAACATCCGCAGCGGCCTGGAGACGATAAGGCGGCACGCGGTTGATATGAAGGTCTCATCCCTGTACAGGACCGTGCCGATGGGGTTCGGCAGCCAACCGCACTTCCTGAACGTCGTCTGCCGCATCCGTACGAGGCTGAGCCCGTTCGAGCTCTTGCACGCAACCAAGGCGATCGAGGCGGGGCTGTCCAGGCGCAGGACTTTTCCCAACGCTCCCAGGAACCTGGATATAGACGTCCTCTTGTACGGGTCCCGCTCGATTCAGACCCGCATCTTGACGCTGCCGCACCCCGAAATGCGGAAGCGTCCCTTCGTGATGGTTCCCCTGGCGGAGCTTGCCCCGTTTCTGCGCCATCCCACCAGCGGTGAAACGTTCTCTGAGATCGCGAGAAGGCTCGATCATGGTGACGGCCTGGTGTATCGACTGCGGGGCCAGGCGTAGGCCGCCGATATCAGCTCCTCATAGACGGTGGCAGCATATTGGGTATGGTTTCCTCTATCGGGTAGGTCTCCCCACACGAATCGCATCGCAGGCTGCCTTCTATGATCTCTTCACCGTCCTCCTTGGTTACGGTGAGAGTCAGCTCTCCCTTGCACACGGGACAGGCCAGGATGTCCATAAGCTTTCTCTTCATTAACGAAGTCCTTTCACAGTCGGCCATGCAAGATGCATCGGCCCAGCTATCGAGAAATCGGCGCCTGCTCCAGGGCCAGCTCGAACAACACCTTCAGCAGGTCGGAGACCAGGAATACCATGATACCCAATATGACGATGGAGTTGTAGCCGCTCACGGCCCTGGCGACTCTGCTGAATCCGCTCACGGCCTCTGTCGTATCACTCGTAACGCTCTCGAGCAACGGGCCTCGGCGCTGCCTTTGCTTCGCGAGCACGAACATCCAGGCGGAGAGCGCGATCTTCACGCCAAGGGCGATTACGTAAGCCGAGCCTACAGTATTCGGCGTGAGCCTGTTGACGGTGAGGATGGCCCCGGTGGCGAGCAGCACGAAGATCGACGTGTCGACCAGCGCTCTGAACTCCCCGGCCGCCACAGCGTTGACCCGCCTTGAAACATCCGGTGAGCGGCGCAGTGCGGGGCGCAACACCACCAGATAGAAGATGCTGCCACCCACCCACGCGGCGGCGGCTATCAGGTGCAGCCATCGCACAACCAGAAGAAAGATGTCACCGATGCTCATCAGGTATCCAGGCGGTCAATCTCGCCGTAGAAGAATAAATAGACGGACCAACCCCTAGTTTATAATCTCCGACACCAGTTCTTCCATCTTCTCCAGGTTAAGTATTCCCGTCCACTTGCGCTGGATGCTCCCATCGGCGTTGACGAAAATTGATGTCGGAAATCCGGTTACGCTGTAATCCATGATGATCTCGGCATCCTCATCGGGCCCGAGCGCGTAGGTGACGCCCATGTCGTCTACAAAATCCTGACCGTCCTGGGCCGTGTCCAGGCCGACCAGCTGCACGCCGACGATCTCAAGCCCGTCGTCGCGGTGGTTCTGAAAGACCTGCTCGAGGTCCGGCATCTCGGCCACGCAGGGAGGACAGGACGGGAACCAGAAATTCACGATGACGGGATGACCGGTCTGCTCGGACATCTTGAAAGGCTCGCCCTTGGTGTGATTTGGGGTCTCGAAGAGGACCAGGTCGAAGTCCGGGGCCGCGTCCGCCGAAGCGTCTGCGGGAGGCGCGGCAACGTTGCCAATCGACGACGCCTGCGTGTCGTCTGCACCGCCACCTCCGGAACACGCCACAAAGGCGAACGCCGACACGGCGAACAGGCTAAGCAAGGCCCCCTTTTTTCGCCCTACAATACGCCACACCAATCTCCCTCCGAACAAAGGCAAGAATCTTGACAATTCGGTCCTCCATCTTTTGCGGTTCGAAATCTGGTCCGATACCAATTTCGATGACTGAAATGGCCGACGCGGTTCAACGACACATGTATAAACCGACGGACAGGTGTGAATATCAGCGCAGCGTGTTAAATCCGGCCGTACCTACGATTCAAGGCCTTAAATCGGGCTCTATTAGGTGTACGACACCGATGCGTTCAGGGATTCCGGGCACCCGGCAGTCGCGGCAGTTCACACGTGGAGCCGTGCGCCTAGCTCGCTCGGCAGATCGTCGATGGCGACGCGGACCTGCTCCATCGTGTCCCTATCCCTGATCGTCACGGCCTTGTCGTCCAGCGAGTCGAAGTCGACGGTGACGCAGAGGGGCGTCCCGATCTCGTCCTGCCTGCGGTACCGCCTGCCGATGCTCTGGGCATCGTCGTACTGCACGTAGCCCTTTGCCGCGCCTGAGCCGCGCACCCTGTCGTAGACCTCGCGAGCCAGGGGGACCAGCTTTTCATTTCTGCTGAGGGGCAATATCGCGACCTTTACCGGCGCTATCTCGGGGTGCAATTTAAGAAGCACGCGGCTCTCCACCTTGCCCGAGGCCGTGGGCGCCTCCTCCTCGGTGTAGGCGTCCACGAGGAACGTCATGAGCGCTCGGTCGACTCCCGCCGATGGCTCGATGACGTAAGGGGTGAAACGCTCCTTGGTCTGGTCGTCGTAGTAGTCCAGGGAAGTTCCGCTGGCCTCGGCGTGGGCCTTCAGGTCGAAGTCGGCCCGATTGGCGATTCCCTGGATCTCGCCCCAGCCCCATGGAAAGCTGTATTCGATATCGTGCGTCGCCTTGGCGTAGTGGGCCAGCTCCGCCGTGTCGTGGGCACGTACGCGAAGCCTCTCCTTGCTGACGCCAAGGCCCGTGTACCAGCCCAGGCAGTCCTCGACCCAGCGCTTATGCCAGTCTTCGTCCTGTCCCGGCGCGACGAAGAACTCGAGCTCCATTATTTCGAATTCCCGCGTCCTGAAGATAAAGTTGCCCGTCGTGATCTCGTTTCGAAATGCTTTACCGATCTGGGCTATGCCGAACGGCAGCTTCTTTCGGGTGGAGTTCAGCACGTTTTCGAAGTTCACGAAGATGCCTTGCGCGGTCTCAGGCCTCAAGTACGCCACGGACGCGTCGTTCTCAACGGGGCCGATAAAGGTCTTGAACATGAGATTGAAGTTGCGGGCTTCGGTAAGCTCGCCGCCGCAAGCAGGGCACACGCGCTCCTCAAGCTGGTCCTCGCGCCACCTCTGATGGCACTCCTTGCACTCGACCAGGGGGTCCGTGAAGCTGTCCACGTGACCGCTGGCCCGCCAGACGTCGGGGTGCATCAATATGGAGGAGTCGAGGCCGACAACGTCGTCCCGCTCCCAGACGAACTTACGCCACCAGGAGTCCTTGATGTTGCGCTTCAGCTCCGCTCCAAGGGGGCCGTAGTCCCAGGTGCTGGACAGGCCTCCGTATATCTCGCTGCTCTGAAATATGAATCCCCTCCGCTTGCACAGGGACACGAGCTTTTCAAGGTCCACCGACGCGACGCTGTCTACCACGATTTCCTTGTCCTTTTCGGGAATAGATGGATATTCGGGGCTGAGTTGCGATCCGGGTATCAGTCTGAAAGACAATTATAACAAAAGGCAGGGCCATAAACTGCGGCCCCTGGGGGTATTCTCGAAGAGGTCGTCTGCGCCGATGCCGTCGGCGGCGCAACGGGATCGAATGAGATTCCGTGTACATGTCGAGGCCCTGTTGAAACTAGTCTAGAAATTTCGCTAGGAAGGTAGTTATATCGGCAACAACTTCAAGCTTTATAGCAACTCCCACGAATAGCGCGAGTAATAGAGTGCGAAGAACACCAAGGCCGACGGACGTGGCGAAGCCGGGTATCGTGCCGGAGAGATGGGAAATCTTGCTCAGTATTCGTGATTCAACGCGGG
>JADFKI010000357.1 GCA_022565015.1 Chloroflexota bacterium | reverse complement strand
TGATTTTAAATTGTAAGATTCGAGCGTCGCCGGGTTCGTCAAGTATTACTTATATATGGACAGAATTTACGAGACGCAAAAGGAGAATGCCCAAGCCGCTAAGAAAATGCGGCTGGCGGTGGGGCAATAGACGCCTGCCACGCACGCGGAAGGGGCATTTCATCCACGTCCTTTACATCCGCGCAGGAATCGTGTACTTTCTACGGAAACAGGCGCAGCCGCTATATCTCCGCCAGGGCGTATAGCAGATTTGCGCCCGTCGAGGTGGTGCCATCTTCTTGGAAGACGTATTTGGATTCACCCTCGCCGAGGAGCTTGAGATGGGCGCTCGCCTGCTTCTGGCGGCAGCCCTCGGAGCCGCCATCGGATATGAGCGAAGGCAGTCGGGAAATCCCGCAGGCCTGCGCACTCTGTCTCTGGTATCTATGGGAGCGGCCCTTTTTACGCTTATATCGATATTTGGATTTAAAACCGGAGACCCCGCGAGAGTTGCCGCGCAGGTTGTCACAGGCATCGGCTTCCTTGGAGCGGGCACTATCCTACGAAGCAGCGCCGATGTAAGGGGTCTCACGACTGCCGCAGGCATCTGGCTCACGGCGGCGGTGGGAATGGCAGCGGGAGTGGGGATGTACATCTTGTCTCTGGTCACTACGGTCCTGGCGGTGATTATACTCTACTTTCTGCCTAGAAAAAGATGACCCGCCTCGTTTCTACGCGCCCGAAGGCCTCTGCCAATGCCTGCGCTTGACCCGTACCCTCTGACCTCGTATATTAGGCCCCGACTGGTAGTTATCAGAAAACAAGAGCTATCCAGCTAAAACGTTGAGTACAGTTTTGCACAGGAGGTCTGGAACTGATGACGTATGGAAGTGGAGCATATACGTACGAGTTGGCCGAAGGGTGGGGCAAGCTCCCCGAAGGCTACGAGTTCAATCAGGTGGCGGGCGTGGCGGTGGACAAAGACGACCAGGTATATCTGTTCAACCGCAGCAGCCACCAGCTTATGGTCTTCGACAGAGAGGGCAATTTCATCAGGTCGTGGAACGAAAAATTCACGAACCCTCACAGCATCCACATCGGCCCGGACGGTAACATCTTTCTCGCGGACAGGGACGCGCACGTCATACTGAAGTATTCCCCCGACGAGAAGCTGCTGCTGACACTGGGCACGCGAGACTCTCCCTCCGATACGGGGTACACCCTTGAGGATAGGGTCGTCAAGCGGGCGGCGGGGCCGTTCAACCTACCGACTGGCATCGCAACCAACGATGAGGGCGACATCTTCATCGCCGATGGATACGGCAATGCTCGCGTGCACAAATACAGCAGCACTGGCGCGCTGATAACGTCGTGGGGCGCACCTGGAAGCGCGAACCCGGTGGATTTTCACCTGCCTCATGGTATCGCGTTGGACAACGAGGGGCGGCTGCTCGTTTGTGACCGCGAGAACCATCGCATCCAGGCGTTCGACCAGGAAGGCGAGTTCCTGTTCATGCGAAGAGGCTTCCAGCAGCCAACCGACGTGGCTGTGGGGCCGGACGGCACGATTTACGTGTCCGAGCTGCAGCACAGGCTCACGATAATGGACGGCGACGGCAAGATACTGGCCCGGTGGGGCGACGAAAGCAGCCACGAGCCAGGGCAGTTCGTGGCCCCGCACGGCATCGCCATCGACTCGCACGGCGACATCTACATCGGCGAAGTCCTGCAAGGCCAGCGCATCCAGAAGTTCATCCGGCAGTAGGGAACAGAGTTGTTCTTGACGTTGAACGTCGACTATCAAACCCAATAATCGGCTAAAGTCTCACCCCCATCCCAACCTTCCCCCGTCAAGGGGGAAGGGGTTAGCCTCCTCTCCCTTGACGGGAGAGGATTGAGGTGAGGGTGTCCTTCCTCAGACGAACAACTTAGCCAATCATGCAGAGATCAGTAATACGAATCATAAGGAGATAACATATGAACGGCGACCAGGCTATCGTGAAAATACTCAAGGCCGAGGGCGTGGAGTGGATATCGTGCTTTCCGGCCCAGACCTTGATTAACGAGGCGTCAAAGGAGGGCATACGGCCTATCCTTTGCCGTCAGGAGCGCGCCGGAGTCAACATGGCGGACGGCTTCAGCCGCATCAACAACGGCAAGAAGATAGGCGTCTTTACCATGCAGACCGGGCCAGGCGCTGAGAACGCCTTCAGCGGCGTCGC
This sequence comes from Chloroflexota bacterium, assembly GCA_022565015.1. Lineage (GTDB taxonomy): Bacteria > Chloroflexota > Dehalococcoidia > Lucifugimonadales > JADFKI01 > JADFKI01. Next base: position 231 of record JADFKI010000357.1, on the reverse strand, counting down.
GCAGGCTTATGCCGACTCGGTGCCGATTCTTCTGATACCAGGCGGACAGCCCTTCGGGCGAATGGGCGTGCATCCCAACTTCGAGGCTGTCCCGAACTACCAGGGTGTGACCAAGTGGGCAGGCCTCATCAACATGGTCGAGCGCATACCTGAAATGATGAGCCGCGCCTTCACCCACATGAAGCACGGACGCCTCGGCCCCGTGATGCTCGAATTTCCCAGGGATGTCGC
>JADFKI010000134.1 GCA_022565015.1 Chloroflexota bacterium | reverse complement strand
CCTTCTCGACTCGCAGGGCATAGAGGGCTTTCTCGTCGGTGGGATCGTGCGGGACGCCCTGCTGGGCCGTGAAACCGAGGACGTCGACATCGCGGTGGCCGGAGATGTCGAGAGAACGGGGCGCCCGCTCGCAGACCAGCTAGGCGGTCGCTTCTTACGGCTGCACGAAGGGTGGGACATAGCGCGCGTCGTGATTCCGTCGTCTGACGGGGGCCCCGCCTATGTGGACCTGAACGGCGCGGCGCGAGGCATCTCCCAGGACCTGGCCCGCCGGGACTTCACGGTCGACGCGATGGCGGTCCCCCTGGCCGAGGTCGTTGCAGGCTCGCCCTGGCGAGGCCTCCTCGACCCCTACGGTGGACTATCCGACCTGCGGGAGGGCATCGTGCGACCGCTGGGGCCGAAGGTATTCGAGGACGACCCGGCCCGGATGCTGAGGGCGGTCCGCATATCAGTTCAGCTGAAGTTCCGCCTCTCTGAGGATGCGATTGTCAGAATCCGTTCCGATGCGCCCCTCGTAGCACAAGTAGCACCGGAAAGGATCAAAGACGAGTTCCTCAAGATCATGGCCTGTCCGGCCGCGCCCGAGTCCATTCGCATGCTGGACGGACTGGGCCTGCTGTGTAATGTCATACCTGAGCTCGAGGAGGCCAAGGGGGTAACGCAGCCCAGGGAGCACTATTGGGACGTGTTCAACCACCTGGTGGAGACGACCGGAAAGATCGAGGAGGTCCTCGCCCGCTCCCAGGGCGAAAACGCCGTCACCGAGCTGGTGCCCGAGTACGAAGGACTGGATGACCATTTCCGTGAACTGGTCAGCGACGGACACACGAGGCTGACCCTTCTCAAAGTCGTGGCCCTGCTCCACGACGTGGCCAAGCCCGCCACCAAGACGGTCGAGAGCACCGGGAGGGTCCGTTTTCTGGGGCATCACTCCGTCGGCGCCGAGATCGTCGAGAATATCCTGAAGCGACTGCGATTCAGCGGCCGGGGCGTTACACTGGCGAGGCTCATGGTCCAGAACCACCTGCGTCCGACTCAGATGGCCCAGAAGGGCGAGATGCCCAGCGGAAAGGCGATATACCGCTACTATCGCGACGTAGGAGACGCGGCAATAGACGTTCTGTATTTAAATATGGCCGACTATCTGGCGGCTCGTGGCCCCAACCTGGGTGAGCAAGAGTGGCGAGATCATACGGCCCTCATCGGATATATTCTGCATGAAGGTCTACGACAAAAGACACCAGAAACCCTTCCTAAACTGGTAGACGGTAACGATATAATGGATAGGTTTGCATTGGCCCCTGGAAGACTGGTCGGAGAGCTCTTGAATCTGGTGCATGAAGCCCAGGCAAACCAGGACATAATGAACAGGGAAGAGGCCTACGAACTGGTTAGGATCAACTTGGAATCTGGAGGTAGCGGTGCGTAGGAACGCAAGGGCACTGGTTTCGATCAGCCTGCTGGTGCTGTTAGCCGGCCTGTTGCTCGGCTTTCAGACATTTAACATAGGCGACACGAAGTTTGGAGATGACACGCCGCTAGGCCTCAAGCTCGGCCTGGACCTTCAGGGCGGGAGTCACCTGGTCTACCAGGCCCAGCCCGTCGTCGACCCACTGACGGGAGAGGAACGAGCACCCAATAGGGACGACATGGAGGGTATCCAGCGGATCATCCTTCGCCGCGTTAACGCCTCCGGCCTGGGAGAGCCCAAGATTCAGCTATTAGGAGAGGACAGGCTGCTAATCCAGCTTCCCGGTGTGCAGGACCCTGGAAGGGCCAAGGCCCTTATTGGGGAGACCGCCCGTCTTGAATTCAAGCATCGCAGGTTCAACGTCCCCAGGGACCTGGAGCAGGAAGGTATTATCGTACCGGCGGACATCGTCAGCGTTACGGCCGGTGACTTGAATTTGCTGTTGGAGGAGCTAAGGGCCGCGGAAACTACGGAATCCGACGAGCCTGGGACTGAGGCCGCCGAAGAAGAAGAGTCCCTCGAGGATATCATCGAGCTGGCCGAGGGCGAAGAGCTCGTACCGTTCGGAGGAGGGGATACGGAGGAAGAGCCCGAGCCCTTGCCCGTTTTGGTGGTCGAGTTTACCGAAGCGGGAGCGGTCAAGTTCCAGGAGGTGATCGATGGGCTTATTCTTAGTATCTCTCAGTTGGATAGTCAGTTTGATCTGCCCAACCGCCTTGAGATTTCCCTGGAGGGCGCCGAAACACTCAGGTGGGAACAGATAGGGCCCTTCATACAGCGTTTGGGCGAGACGAATCGATTCGCCATCCCGTTCCCCGCATCCTTACAGAGCAGCGACGACCCGCTCCTTCCCACTGGGCAGCCGGCTCCCCCGCAACCCGGCCAGCCGGAGCTAACAATGGAGTTGGCGCAGGCTACGGTCGGCGAGAACGCCACCGTGCGCTTCACCGAGATGCTGGCCTTTTCCGACGAGGACTTCGGTCTGTCCGGCGACAATCTGACTCGAGCCTATCCGAGTCTGAATGCAACCACCGACCAGCCAATCATTAACATCGAGTTCGACGCCGTGGGTACCCGTCTATTCGGCGAGCTGACGACGGAAATCGCCGGAAGCCCGAATGATGCCATCGCGATCTTCCTGGACGGCGAGGAGCTCATCGCGCCGACAGTCACCTCGCCGATAACCTCCGGTACGGCCATAATTCAGGGACGGGACTTCACCATTGAGGAGGTCCGCGATAAGTCGTTTCTTCTCGAAGGCGGCAGGCTCCCCGTTCCCATCGAGCTCATTCAGGAACGTGACGTCGATGCCATTCTGGGCGCAGATTCCCTGGCCAAGAGCGTCGTCGCGGGCGGCGTGGGGATGGCACTCGTCTTCCTGTTCATAGCGTTCTACTATCGCCTGCCCGGACTGATCGCCGCACTGGCCTTGGTGATTTACGCGGTGCTGGTGCTGGCTGTCTACAAGGTTACGGTCACCCTCACGCTATCGGGAGTGGCCGCCACGATACTCTCCGTGGGTATGGCCGTAGACGCCAACATACTGATTTTCGAACGCATGAAGGACGAGCTACGCAACGGCAGGACCCTGGTATCCGCCATCAACATAGGCTTCAATCGAGCGTGGCCGGCCATACGGGACAGCAACGTCTCAACACTGATCACGTGCGCGATCCTGTACTACTTCTCCAACCAGCTTGGAACGACGATCGTACAGGGGTTTGCCTTCACCCTGGCAATCGGTGTGTTGATAAGCATGTTCTCGGCCATCGTGGTAACCAGGACCATCCTGCGCGTCGTAGCTACAACGCCATTGGCCACACACCTTGGTTGGTTCGTTCCATATGGCGGGTCTGAGCTTCCCCAGAACCGTCCGGCGGCGACCGCCTTGCAGAGGAGTTAGCAGATGAGAGATTTCGTTGGCAAGAGATACTGGTTTTTTCTCATCTCCGCGCTAGTCATACTTCCCGGACTGGTATTTCTGATAATCGCCCCCGGTCTAAAGCCGGGCATCGATTTCACCGGCGGCTCGACGCTGACGCTGCAGTTCGAAGATGCGGTGGCGCAGAGGGACCTGCGAAGCGTCCTCGCCGAAATGGAACTCCCCGGCCTGGATCTCGCCGATTCAACCGTGCAGAGACTGGGAGAGGATACGTTTTTCGTCAGCACCAAGGAGCTGAACGAAGAGGACAAGGACAGCCTGGTCGACGAGCTAAGCGCCAGACTTTCCCCCAGCGGCGTCACGGTGCTATCGTTCGACCTGGTGTCGCCCGTGGTGGCGGGTGAAACCGTAAGAAACGGCCTGATCGCCGTAGCCCTGGCCACGGTGGGCATATTCATATTCCTCTGGTGGGCCTTCCGCGCGGTGCCAAATCCCTTCAGGTACGGAATCGCCGCCATCGTCGCACTTATTCACGACGCGGTGATCGTAGTGGGAATCTTCGCCATACTTGGCGTTGTCGCCGACGTTGAAGTGAATACGTTCTTTCTCATCGCCGTGCTCACCGTCATAGGCTACAGCGTCAACGACACCATCGTGGTTTTCGACCGCCTGAGAGAGAACATCATCCTGTATCCCAACCGACGATTCGAGCAGACGGTGAACATCAGCATCGCCGAGACGCTGGGACGCTCGTTGAACACCAGCCTGACCCTGCTCTTCACGCTGATGGCCCTGTTCCTGTTCGGAGGGCCGACCATTCGCTCCTTCCTGCTTGTGCTGGTCATAGGCGTAATCGCGGGGACCTATAGCTCGATCGGCATAGCCTCCCAGTTCCTCGTGGCCTGGGAGTTGGGGGACTTTGGAAAGATTTTGGCGCGCGTTGGGCTGCGTCGTCGCACCACGGCGGTGGCATCGCGCTAGCGCCGAGGGAATATCCGTTAGAGAGATTAAACAGACGACGGTGAAGGCGCAAAGGATGGGACACGGTGGCAACAGATAGGAAGGCACGGTACGAACGGAGACAGCAAGCGCTAGGACGGCGGCAAAAAGAATCCCGGTCCGCACGATTTCGCAATAGTGGCAGGAACATGCTCATTATCGTTGGCGGCATAGCCGCCGCCGCGGCGGTCGTCGGAGTTTTCGTCTTGATAGGGATAGTCCAGAAAGAGCTTCCACCCACTGAGTTCGGCCCCGGACACAGCGAGCAGTTTCCCCCAACCCAGATCAACTCGGCGCCAATCCCCAGACCGATTCAAGAGCATGTCATGGAGCGTGGAGGTAGTAGCCACAAAGTGGGCAACATGCTCGTACAGTACAACTGCATCGACTACGACTGTGAGCCCGGCCTCGTTGACGAGCTAATCAAAATTGTCGATCCCTATCCTGATAACGTCTATCTTGCGCCCTATCCAACGATGGACGCCAAAATAGCATTGGCCGCCCCCGGCAGGCTGGAGACTCTCGACAGTTTTGACGAAGCTAAGATCCGCAAGTTCATCGAAGATAACCTGAAAAGGTAACAACAGCTCGGTCAATCAGGTGATCGGCGGCGCGGGAAATCAAGGTATCAGGACCACTCTTCCAAATGTCCTGCCGGCGCGAATCTCTCTGTAGGCCTCTGCGGCCTCACTCAACGCATAGGTGTTCGATATGACCGGCGTGACCTCTTCCTTGCCCACAAGCTCGGCGGCCTCGGCAATGTGACGGACGGAGGCCCCTGTCGAGCCCAGAATGGCCGCGTCCCGGAAGAGCACTTCTACCGGGTTCAGGCTCACGTGCCCTCCCGTGATCTCCCCGAGCAGGACCATTCTGCCGAACTGGGCCATCGACCGCAGGCACGATTCGAATACCGCGGAGCCGACGGGGTTGATGATTACATCGACGCCAACGTCTTCCGTAAGCGCCATCGCAATCTCCGCGAAATCGAGCTCACCCGCCAGTATGACCTCCGCTGAGGTGTGCTCCTCGATACGGGCCACTTTGTCGGCCGACGTGGTAACCGCCAGGACCCGCGCACCCATCGCCCCGGCTACCTGGACCGCATGGAGCCCCACTCCGCCGCCGGAACCGACTACCAGGACCGTCTCGCCCTTCCTCAGCGCGGCCACGTCTTCCAGGGCCTGAACGGCCACACCGATGGGACAGGCCAGTATTGATGCTCCAAGCAGGTCCGCGTCGCGGGGTATGGGCACGGCCCCTCTTTCGGGAAGGTTAACGAACTGTGCGAATCCGCCGTCGATGGCGTGCCCCAGTCCCTGGGCCTGGAAGCAGCGGTACTCTCGTCCGGACGTGCAGCGCTCGCATTCTCCACAGAACGTAGTCAGCGCGGCGACGACGAAGTCGCCAGGCTTCACCTTCTCGACGTCGGCCCCCACATCGACGACGGTGCCTGAGACCTCGTGGCCAAGCACTACGTCGGGCTTGACTCCCCTTCGCAACACTCCCGCCATCACGGCAACATCGTGCCGGCAGAAGCCGCAGGCCGCCACCTGGACGACGACATCACGAGGCCCTGGGACGGGGTCCGGTGCGTCGGCGAGAACCAGCTCCGGCTCGTCGCCCGGCTCTTTGAGTACGAGGACCTTCATGGCGAGGCTAATCCGCCGTCTCTGCGTAAGATGGAAGCAGCTCTACGACGGCCCGAATCGTTTCTATCGTCGGCCTGTCCCTATCCACGGTCTCCGGAGTCTCCTGTGCGAACTCGGTGCGGCTCAAGAGGCGGTAGACCTCCGCGGCGGCCTGGTGAAAGAACGGCGTCACGCCCAGATGCTCGAATGTGGCCGCGATCTCCTCCATTTCGCCGATCCATCGGTGCGCGTTGGGGGGCAATCGAGAAATTCCGGTGTCCATCTGTTTCAGCGCGTTGGGCTGGCTCGACTCGAATTCCTTTCTCAAGTCCTCCGTAAGCCCCATGGATTCCGCGGCGGAAAGCAATGCGATCTGAAGCGTAGAAGTCCCCTTGGTCAGCGCCGCATAGCACATCTTGATGCCGGACGCCTTGCCCAACTCGTCGCCTATGGCCCTCACCGTAATGCCTTTGCCGTCCAGCGCCGAGACTACGGCCGCGTCCGGTCCGGAAACGTAGAACCTCGGCGGCGCGCCTCTACCCGGGGGACCGCCTATGATCCCACCATCGATGAAGCGCCCGCCCGCCGCGTTGATGATGTCGGCCAACCGCAGCGAGGTCTGCGGCGAGACCGCGTTGCAGTCGGCGTAATAAGTGTCTTGGCCCGTGGACCTCATGGCCTCCGCGACCCTGAGTGCGGCCGGTTCCGCCTGTGCCGGCACCAGTATGCACATGATCAGATCGGCCTGAGAGACCAGCTCCTCCATACTGGAAACGTCCCTGAAGTTGCCCTGCTTGGCGAGCGTGCGGGTACGTTCGCTCCGGCCCTCCAGGCATGTGATAACATCGAAGCCGTTGTCCCCCAGCGCTCGTCCGACGGCATGGCCCATGTCGCCTGGACTCATTATTCCTATCGTTTTCAGTGGCATCTTCTTCGCTTCCTTTCCAAGGTTTTCCGGACGGGAAATCGTGGGTTTGACCCGATACTGACGGATATCAGGATACCAGATTTGCATTCGACGACGGCGCTCCGGGAATGCGGCAGCCATTCAGGGAATTTGATGACGCCATCGCGTATAATCCTACAGCCCCTTGCGAGAGGAAGTTGCGACAGCTTTTCATTAAAAAGGAGTTTCATGATGAAACTGGGAGCGCACGTCTCCACCGCCGGCGGAGTTCACAATGCCGTGGACCGTGCCCAAGAGATCGGTGCGGAGGCCATACAGATATTTGCGTCTTCGCCTCGTGCATGGGCGTTCAAGCCTCCGAAGGAGGAGCATCTTGTCGCCTTCCACGAAAAATCGCGAGAGGTCGGGCTGGGGCCCATCTTTCTTCACGGCAGCTACCTCGTCAACGTCGGCGGCACGCCGGAGCTGGTCGAAAAATCGGTCCAGTCGCTCACTCAGCACATGAACGCAGCCGGAGAGCTAGGCGCGAAGGGCGTCATATTCCACTCGGGCAGCCACAAGGGCGTCGGGTTCGATGCCGTGCTCGACCAGGCCGCGGCCGCACTGAACGAAGTGCTCTCCAACAGCCCGGAAGACGTTCAGCTCATCATCGAGAATTGCGCGGGCATGGGCGCCCAGATTGGCGCATCGTTTCAAGAGTTGGGCCGCATGATAAAGGCCGTGGACAGCGACCGCATCAAGATCTGCCTGGATACCGAGCACGCCTTCGCCGCCGGATACAACATCGCCGACCCAGACGCCATTGACGCGGCGATGAAGGAGTTCGACGATGAGATCGGTCTGGACAGGCTGGTCGTAGTGCACGCCAACGACGCCAAGGTGGAGCTCGGCTCGGGCGTGGACCGTCACGAGAACATCGGCGAGGGGCACATCGGCCTCGATGGATTTCAGACGATCATGGGACATTCGGCTTTTCGAGACGTACCCTTCCTTCTCGAAGTGCCCGGAGTTGACAAGAAAGGGCCGGACAAGGTAAATCTCGACAGGCTTAAAGAAATCAGGACGCGATTGGACGTGCCAATATGCTAATGTATTCTTGCCGCCCGCGAATGCTCAAGGTATAATCGCACCAAACGCACCAAGCTAGATCCCGATCGCCGAAAAGGGTTCAATGGCCGATTCCAAAACAGATTATCTCTCCCTGCGAAAGGCCGCCGCCAGGATTGGAATTCACCACGCCACACTGTCCAGGGCCGTGAAGCGTGGCGAGGTGACGCCGGAGTTCGTCACGCCGGGCGGCTTCATGCGGTTCACGGAGCCCCAGATCGATGAATACCGTCAGAAGCGCCTCCAATACGGAGACGGCAGGATAGCCGAACAGCCCTCAGCTCAGGAAATGTACGGTATAGCAAACGGAATAGGGTCAGGCGCGGCGGAAGAGGTGCTGGAATCCATACCCAGTCTCGCTCGCAGCCTGGCAAACGCGGAGTATGCGGCGCTTGCCGTCATGGACAATTCCGGCCATGTCGAAAGATTCATAACCTCCGGTATCTCCGAGGAAGTCAGAATGTCCATCGGCGACCCACCCGCCGGCAGAGGCCTTCTTGGGGTGCTCCACAAGCAGCGTAAGGCAATACGCATACCGGACATTGCACGATCTCCTGATGCCGTGGGATACCCTGCGAACCATCCGAAGATGAAGGCGATGCTCGGGGTGCCGATCTTACTCGGCGACGTGAGTCTGGGCAATCTCTACCTGACGAACAAGATCGGCGCCGACGAGTTCTCGGAGCGCGACCAGGAGGTGATGGAGGCGTTCGCACGATACGCCGCCATAGCCATCGAAAGCTCGAATCTATATGCTCGCGAGTCGCTTCTGCGGCGGCAGGCCGAGCAAGAACAGCGAAGGCTTCGCGCTATCATCGAGAGCTCGGCAGCGGCCGTAGTGGTGGTCGACGCCCCCGACGGCCTGATCGTCCTGGCGAATCAGGAGGCCGAGCGTATTCTGGGCCGCCGACTGGTCCAGGGACAAGGCAGGCAACGCTACGAGCAGGCCGCCGTTTACCGTAGGCCCAACGGCTCGATCTTCAGCCCTGACGAGCTTCCGCTGCAGCGGGCCCTCAGTGACGGCGTGGTCTCCAGGGGCGTGGAGGTAGTCCTCAGCTTTTCCGACGGAAGAGAGATACCGACGATAGTAAACGCCGCGCCGGTCTATGGCGAGAATGGCGAGGTCTCCGCGGCCATTGCCGTGTTTGAGGACATCACCGCCCTGCAAGAGGTCGAGCGGCTCAAGGCCGAGTTCCTATCCATGATCAGCCATGACCTCAAGGGTCCGCTGTCCACTATCAAGGGTCTGGCCAGCACGTTGATGCTGGAGAAGGGTCCAAGGGATATCGATACCTTGTTGGAATACGTGGCCTCCATAGACGAGGAGGCGGACGAGATGACGGAGCTTGTGGGCAACCTCCTGGACATGTCGAGAATCGAAGCGGGCTCCATGCCCCTGGACCCTGAGCAGTGCCACCTTGCCGATATCACCGGCGACTGCATAAAAAGAGTTGCTCGCTCCCGTTTGGGCGGCCGTCACGATATTACGGTCGACGTAGCGCTGGAGCTTCCCGAGGTGTTCGTGGACTACGATCAGGTCTGTAGGGTCCTATCCAACCTACTGAGCAACAGCATCAAATACTCTCAGCCTGGCTCTGAGATCACGGTG
>JADFKI010000133.1 GCA_022565015.1 Chloroflexota bacterium | reverse complement strand
AGTCGACGGAATACAATCCTCGGCGATCGTAATCGCTCATCTCAACGAAACAAAGGAATCGATCATGGCCGATGCAATGGAATACGTGCCCCCGAAAGTCTGGAAGTGGGAAGCACAGGACGGCGGACAATTTACCAAGATCAACCGACCGATCGCAGGCGCCACGCATGAGAAGGAACTGCCCGTCGGCGAACATTCGCTTCAGCTCTATTCGCTGGCGACGCCCAACGGCGTGAAGGTGACCGTGTTACTGGAAGAGCTCCTGGAGCTCGGCAAGAGTGAAGCCGAGTACGACGCCTACCTCATCAACATTGGCGAAGGCGATCAGTTCGGTAGCGGCTTCGATGAATCCCTGCTGGGTTAGCTCTCCATCCACACTGATCCACAGATTCTTTAGTCCCGCTGCTTGCTCAATTGCGTCTGGGCTTGCTCCTCTTTTGACTGCTTCGCGTACTACCTCGAATATAAAGGCTCGTTTGTATAGTTTGGGACGCACCTTGTCCCCAATGGTCAGGTCATACCTTGTGTAATCACGATGTGTCTGTCGAGCAACGCGTTGCTGTTCGGACTTCTCTCGAATCCTTATCTGATGCTCTTGAGCTTCAGGCAGCGGCAGAACCTGCTGGACATCCAATAAAAGTTGGCTATCGAGCTTATATGGCCGAAGCCGAACACAGCGGATATCCAGGCCCCGGTCGTTCAACCACAGGACTGATGAAGTGACTTCCTTTGAGAATTCCGCCGAAACAAGGACTATCCGTACATCGCTCGGTAGTTCTTCGGGCTGAGATTCGTTCCAGCCAAGGAATTGAAGAATCAGGCCCTTTGCATCGGCCCCTGACCTTCCCAACCCATTCAGATACCTCTCGTGGGCATCCACAACCTGATGGAAGGTCATGGTCGAGACCATGGCGGCATAGCGGATGGCCTGCAATTCCATATGACCCCCAGTTTCTGTGCGTTTCAACTCTATGACGACTAGATTGGCATCTTGGTCTAGGCAGAGAAGGTCAATCCTCCGGTAACTGTTCTCCCAATCTCCAAACTCCTCAGCGATGACCATAGTGCCTGGCGATATGACCTCTATCCGCTCACGAAGAATACGTTGGAGGTCGTCTCTCTCGCGAATGCCCTCGTTCTGAAAGGTCGTGCGCTGTAGCTCCACTAGTTCTGCGTCTCTAATGCTGTAGATGGCCATTATTACGGTCCTCACCCCTCGTCAAATCTGAACCGCCTGCATTCATAGTAAACCTCAGGCGTAGATCTTATGCACTGAGAAGTCCAGGCACGCGCAACGTCAGGTCCGGCCTATGCAAGGTCCAGATTGTGCCCCGAATTTAGGGCAACAGGAACTCGCAAACAGCATCTTGCAAGGCCAAAAAATTGTCTGCGAGGACGGTGTGGCCTGCGTCCGGGATTTCTACCACCCTTACGTCCCGGCCCACTCGCACCATCTCGGCGGCTGAGGCGCGTTCCAGCAGATCGGAGCTCGCACCGCGCACTAACAGCGTTGGCGCGGATATGGCCTTCCACATGCGCCACAGAAGCTCCGCGCCATCGCCGGTGTCTCCAGAGCTGATGATTCCGTCTGTCGCCGGGTCGTATTTCCAGCGAAATCTACCCCCGCCGTCCTGCGTCAGGTTATGCTCCACTATTCTGCGTAAGTCACCATCATCGCGAGTCGCCCCTTCCCCCTTGACCCATCGCAGCGCGTCGGCGACATCGGCAAAGTCAGGTGGTCTTTCATTCGCGGAGTCCCTCATTCTTCGTATGGCGTCTCCGTTAATGTCGGGACCTATATCGACAACGACAAGCCTATCGACCCTGGTGGGATTCACTGCGGCGTAGGCAAATGCGACGAGCCCGCCGAGGGATTCGCCCGCCAATGTGACGGGGGAACTTCCCAGGCGCCCTATGAAGGTGCCGAGGTCGGCAAGATAGTCCTCGGCCCGGTAGGACATTTCGTCGGACCATTGGCTGTCGCCGTGGCCCCTCATGTCCAGGGCGACGACATGGTAGTTTCGGCTGAGGGCCTCGGAAAGCGGGTCCCATACGTGGGCGTGGCCGTGTAGTCCGTGAAGCAAGACCAACGTGGGGGCGTCTCTCCATCCCCACTCCAGATAGTGCAGGCGGATGCCGTTACACTCCGCATAGCTGTCCCTGTAAAGGGCGTTACTTGTGATCGCGGCCACCTCGAGAACTCCGAGCCGAGTATATCAGTGGCCAAAATATCCGGTCAATTCGGCAGTGCTGTCTCATTGCCTGAATTAGTGTTCACAAATGCCTAACGAAGATGCGCCTCGCATTCGAGGGGTGGGCGAGGGTTGCATGTGGAAGTAAAGCCGCGCTCGCATGAACTCACAAGTCGGTTGTGTAGGGAAAACGTCTGTTGTAGAATACCGAGATAAACAGTATTCCTTGCGTACTGACTGTTAAATGTCGCTGCGAACCGAGATATTCCTACGTGATATCACGTAGAGCATGGAGGCAACCGAGATGGCCGATGACCAGATTAGCCTTTTCGCCCACCTAATGCGTCGAGCCGGCTTTGGTGGAAGTCGAGCGGACCTCGAAAAATTGATTGAGAAGGGTTATGAGGCGACCATCGACGACCTGTTGAACCCCGAAAGGTTTCCCGAAGTCGAAGACGACGTCTGGAAGCGATACAATCTGGAGATGACCTACAACGACTCGCTTCAGGCACACGTGGGGCGTTGGTTCTACCACATGATCAACACGGAGCGCCCTCTTGAAGAGAAGATGGCCCTCTTCTGGCATCACGTCTTCGCTACCGGATGGTACAAAGGCGAGCACACGCCCACCATGATCATGCAGATCGACGCCTTCAGGGAAATCGGCATGTCCGACATGAAGACGGTCCTGCTGACCCTGGCCAAGGACCCCGCCATGAATTACTGGCTGGACAACTGCGAGAACCACGCCGACCAGCCGAACGAGAACTGGGGAAGAGAGCTACTTGAGCTGTTCTCCATGGGAGTAGGCCACTATTCCGAAGACGACATTAAGAACGCGTCCCGTGCCTTTACCGGGTGGACGTTCACGCAGCCCATCCCGCTTTATCCTTACGGACACTACGAATCGGCCTTCGAGTTCGTCGAGGCCGACCACGATAACAGCGAGAAGACGTTCCTCGGCAATACCGGCAACCTGAACGGCGAGGACATCATAGAGATCATCGTGAAGCAGCCCGCCACTGCCATGTTCATATGCCGTCACCTGTACAATTTCTTCGTGGCGGACGAACCTCAGGTGCCGTCCTGGGAGCTGGAAGGCCCCGGAGACCCTGAGGCCGTCGAATCGCTGATAGCCACCTATTTCGATAGCAACGGCGACATAAAGGCGATTCTTAAGAAGCTTTTCAACTCCGACTTCTTCAAGAACGCTCAGTTCAAGAAGGTGAAGAGTCCGACCGAGCTGGTAGCGGGCACGATAAAACTGGTAGGCACGTACAAATACCCGAACCCCAAGGAGCGCATAGGCGCCCTGGGCTCCGCGACATCGGTAATGGGGCAGGAATTGATGAACCCGCCCACCGTCGAGGGGTGGCATACGGGCCACGAGTGGATCGACGGCGGCACATTGAATGAGCGCATCAACTTCGCCGTGAATCAGCTAAACGACATCACGAAGCCAGGCGTGCAGGATATCGTTTCGAGAATCAGCGCCGAGGGCAATCTCGCTCCCGACGCCTTCGTGGAGAGGTGCCTGGACCTTACGGGGCCTGTCGAAGTCGAAGACGCAACGCGAGAGGCGCTCTTGAAATTCGCCGAGTCCGAGGGAGATCTCCGATTCGATAACGACGACGCAAGGCAGGAAAGCGGAGCGCGAATCGGCCGCATGATGCAGCTCATAGTTTCGACCCGAGAGTATCAGTTCGCCTAGCGTCATTCATTTCGCCTAGCGTCATTCATTAGGAGTGTAAGCAAAATGGCAAGTAACGGAAAGAGCCCCGTCCTGGTCGTTCTACAGCTAAGTGGCGGCAACGACTTCATGAACACGATCATCCCTTACAATAATTCCGTGTATTACGATATGCGTAAGCTCGTCAGGATCGAGCAGGAAGAAATGCTTCCGATCAACGATGAGCTTGCCTTCAATCCTAACTTTGCTCCCATAAAAGACATGTACGACGAGGGTTCCGTCGCCATCGTTCAGGGCATCGGATATCCCAACTCCAATCGTTCGCACTTCCGGGGAATGGATATCTGGCACACCTGCGAGCCGGACGAGGTCGTCATGGAGGGGTGGGTCGCCAAGGCCCTCAGGGAGATAGACCCCAACGGCGAGGACGAGCTTACCGGCATTAACTTTGGGGTGGGCCTGCCCCGCGCGATGGCCTTGCCAGGCGTTCCGGTAACCTCCGTCAACGACCTGGACACGTACGGCCTAATGACCGGCATCGCGGAGGGCGACCAACGCTCGCAGGCCCTTCAGACGTTCAAGGATATGTACGCCCAGGCCATCGGCACGGGACCGGTCATGGACTATCTGTCCCGAACCGGTATAGACGTACTGAGGGGCGCGGACCGTCTGAAGGAAGCCCCGGCCATGTACAAGTCCACAATCGAGTACGGAGAGAACGGCATCTCCAAGAGCCTCCGCGACATCGCCCGTATTCACACGTCTGGACTGGGCACGCGAATCTTCTACACCAGCCAGGGCGGGTACGATACCCACGCCAATCAGATGCCTGCCCACCCGAAGCTGCTGCAGGACCTGTCCGGCGCCATAAGGGACTTCTTCGACGACCTCAAGGAGCACGATGCGGCAGACAACGTCGTTATGCTGGTCTTCACAGAGTTCGGGCGTCGCGTCGGGGACAACGGCAGCGGCACAGACCACGGATCAGGGGGCGGCGCGTTCATCATAGGCGAGCCGGTCAACGGCGGGCTGTACTCCGAGTACCCCTCGCTGAGCTCCGACAAGTGGGCCAAGGGCGAGGACCTGGAGCATACGATAGACTTCCGAGGCATCTACTCTACCGTCCTCGAGCAGTGGATGGCTATCGACCCGGTACCGATCGTCAACGGGACCTACGAGCAGATACAACCGTTCAAGTAAACACATCCGGCGGCGGTTTCGCTGCTGTCGGACGCTGACAAAGAGGTGAGAGCATGGCCAGACCAAGTGCGCTTCTGAGGGCAGGCTTCCCTTACTATATGACCCTGGGAATGAGGCGCGTTACCTCAAATGCCGTCGATATCGCCTTCGGCAAGGAAGACAGACTATACATAATTTGCCGTGGCGGGCTTGGCATGGAAATAAGAACTCTCAACTGGGCCGACGATAACCTGGGCACCATCGGCACGGGTAAATTCCAGTGGCCTTCATCGGTCCTTTGCGATTCCGACGAGAACGTATACGTGTCCGATGAGGCGCACAACAAGGTTTTCGTTTTCAACAAGGACGGCGAAGAGATCGATTCATGGGGAACGCAGGGCTCCGGAGATGGTGAGTTCGACCGGCCCACCGGCATGAGCTTCGACGAGAACGAGAACATCGTCCTTTCAGATGCGCAGAATAACCGCGTGCAGAAATACGCCAGGGACGGCACATTCATCTCCCAATTTGGCGAATTTGGCGATGGAGACGGGCAGCTCAACATGCCGTGGGGCACCGCTGTTGACGAAGAAGGCGACATCTATGTGTCCGATTGGAGAAACGACCGAGTCCAGAAGTTCACCGCAGACGGCGAGTTCATCATGAAGCTCGGTAACTCGGGCAGCGGGCCTGGAATGTTGAACAGGCCGACGGGCGTTGCGGTGGATAGCGACGGCGACATCTATGTTGCCGACTGGGGCAATGACCGCATTCTGCTATTCGACCAGACGGGACGTTACGTGGAGCAGTTCATCGGCGACGCAGACCTTTCGCGATCGGCCCAACAGTACATCCTGGCGAATCCGGCCACGCTGCGGCTGCGGGAGATGGCCGACCTGGAGCCGACCAAGCGACTCCGGGCGCCGATATATGTCAGGTTAGACGACGAGGGACGGATGTTCGTCCCGGACTTCGGCTCCCACCGCATCCAGATATACAAGAAGAACGCCATACCCCTCAGCGAGGACCAGATCAACCCCACGCTGAGGAACCCGATCCTGTTCACGACGTAATTGGCGCATTTTCGGCAATCGAAGACAACGTAGGGGCGGGTTATCCAAAAAACCCGCCCCTACGCTTTTCAGGCAAGCGCAAATTCCTAACGCCGAAATAAGCAGCAAGGGCTGACGTTGTACATGACAGCAGAACCTGGAAATGTAAACATAGCTGGCAAGATCGGAGCCAAGCGATAGGCGGCATCTTCGGCGGGCGCCGCCCTCGAAGTCATCGGTCGCCCATCACAATGACGCCGGGGGCACGACATTCAATATTCGGGGCTTCGACCCACTCAAGGACACTGCAGAATCTGTACGCCTGTCCGACTCCTTAATCGGAATATCATCGGACTCCGATTCATCGGAGAGGCGGACCATTCCGACACTGCAGGAATCGGTCGCCAGCCACAGGCCTTCGCGCGTATCGTATGTAGAAGCTGTCCCGTACCAATTTCAAAAACAAATGCACCATCTACCACCCTTTACAGGCAAGACCTTGGACCGATAACCCCGCCCGCGCCGCCTTGCCAGTGCCGTTAATTCCAGATACCTGCTACTGAGACCCGATATTGTCGGGTACTTCCCCGAATTCGCCTCTTGAATTCTCTGGCGCCGCTCAAAACATCGTCGTAAGGCTCCGCATGTAAAAAGCCGGTGGCGCCTGGTCTACATCCGCGAACGCTGATTCCCCTCAGCTAGAAAAGTTCCTATTGACAAGTGAGGAGATATCAACGAACATATGTTCTCTTTACTTTGTATCAAGGAAGGCCGACATGCTCGTCAAGCACACGCCCAGCACCTTCGAAAAACTTCATGTCCTCGGCGGCATGGCCACGGACGACATCCTGGCAAGGCCGCAGCCAAGGAATGCCCGCCAGCCCTATGCGGTCCAGACACGCAACGACGCTCCCGGCGTTTACAGGGCGGCTTTGCCCAACGGCAAGTTCATCAATCTCATGCGGGTGATGTTTACCGACTATTGCATGATGGACTGCCACTTCTGTCCCAACAGCCACTGGGTCCCGCGAAAGCGCTACGCCTTCAAGGTCGATGAGCTGGCGAACGCGTTCATGGAGATGCATCGACGACAGACAGTGGCCGGGCTTTTTCTGAGCTCTGGAATCGCGGGTAGCGCGTCCAAGACCACGGAACGCCTGATACAGGTAGTGGAGATCATACGAAAAAAGCACGGGTTCAAGGGCTACATCCATATGAAGGTCATGCCCGGCACGGAATACCAGTACGTCGAAGCCGCCCACCGGCTGGGCACGCGCCTGTCAATAAACATTGAAACGCCGACCGTGGACCACATGCGAAAGCTGAGCAAGATGAAGGAGCTCGAGAGGGATATCCTTAAACCCATGAGCTGGATCGCAGACCTGATTCGAGATAATTCGGAAGCGAACAGGCACTCAGGGCCTGCCGGGCTCAGTGAAAGTGGACGCGATTTAGGTGCGACGCCCGCTGCCATAGGCCAGGCGACGCAGCTTGTCGTAGGCGCTTCCGACGAGTCCGACTGGGACATATACGAGCGCATGGACCAGCTATACAGCGAGTGGAACTTCAAGAGGGTCTACTACTCCCCGTTTCAGCCCGTGAGGCACACACCCCTGGAGGAGCATCCCGTCACACCCATGATTCGGGAGCACCGCCTTTACCAGGTAGACTGGCTCCGTCGGGTCTACAAGTTCACGAACGATGAGATGAAGCTGGCCTTCGACGACAGAGGGTTCCTGTCGTCGGAAGACGACCCCAAGACGGCGATAGCGGTCGAGAACCTGGACTCCTTTCCGGTGGACGTCAATGCGGCAACCAGGGATATGCTGCTCAGGGTCCCGGGCGTGGGGCCGGTTTCGGCCGACCGAATCTTGAAGAATAGGCGCACGCACGCCGTGGACAACTGGCGAGACCTTCAAGCGATGGGCGTAGTCCGCAAGCGGGCATGGCCCTTCCTGTACTTTCCGGGCCATAGACCTCCCAGGGCCAAGCAGCTGAGGCTGGACCTCTTTTCCGAGGGAGCCGCCCAACGGATACCAGACTCGCCCCCACTCCAGGGCTCAATCGACGCCTGCGCGTCAACGGGCTCCTGCGCCGGCTGCCCCATGTTCGGCGCGCCGGGCCACCCCGGTCCTTCCGGCTAAGGGGCGGCAGATGGCAATCCTTTAAACGGCATGACATTCGCCGTGGGTGAAGCGTATCCGGTCATCTCCACGTAGCCGTCCCCGCTCACGGGCGCGCCGGCAGACGTGCCCTGAACGTAGACTGCCCCCTCCCAGTAGCGGACCGATACGTCCAGCTCCTGCCCCTCGACGTAGGGAGTGATCTCGACATCCAGACCCTCGGAGGGTATGCGGAACCGCCAGCGGGAAGGGTAGGGCGACCCTCCCAGCGGACTCTGCCAATGGTCCTCAACGCTTATCTGGACATCTTCCGGACCGATGCGACGGGTCGCTCCATCTTCCGACACTAGCGTACCGCTGCTGAACGGGTCGATGCCGCCATCCCGTAGCCGCATCTGGTAGTACATGACTTCTCGCCCATCTGAAAGCTGCAGCGCGAACCAGTCCCAGCCCACCTGCTCATCGGATAGTGCGGTGGTGCTCCACTCGCGGTCCATCCAGCTATTTCCCGTCACCCGGAAACTCTCCTCACCAATCCGGACCGTACCCTCCGTCGGCATGCGGGTCATGGAGTAGTAGTAGGATGCGTTCCCGATTCCGGAAGACTTTTGGCTGAGCCCGCGGTCGCCGTGCAAAACGATCGGCTTGGCGCTGGTCAGAACGAGGTCTAAGGCGACATCGCCATTCTGAGCTGCTAACTTGAAGGGTAGGGTTGCAGGTCCGGTTGACTCCACGGACCAGTCTTCCAGCCACACCCTGAAGGGAGAAGCCTGGGCGCCTGCGAGCTGCAGCGCCCCTCTGCTGAAACGCTCGAAGGAATAGAACTTCTCACTGCTCACATCTGTGAGGCCAAGGTGGGCCATGTATAGCTGCGAGGCGCCCCAGCTGGACCGGCGCGTGTCGGGGTCCGCTTCCAGACCGATTCTGAAAAAGGTAAGCTCGAAACCGAAGTGCCGGCCCCCCTCCGTTTCCAGGTTCCCAGTGTAGTACCACCACTCGACGCCATAATCTTCGTGCGGGCCGTGATCTTCGGGGAACGAGAATTTTTTAGCCTCAATGACACGGTTGAAGCCATTATCTACACCCGAGCTCAAAGCATTAATGACAGATAGTTTCGCTCGGATATCTACTGTGTCGTTGGTGCGGCCGAGGGCGATCGCGCCTGCAAGAACCAGGCCGATGATAGTGGTCAGCAGTAGGGGAATGATTACTTTTTTCAATCGTTGGCGAGCACCTTAAAAGATAAAGCCGAGATCTCTCGAGTAGTTAAGCACCCTGACTACTTCGAATCCATTGTCTAATGGTCGGTAGTATATGATGCTGTTCCCGACGGGAAGACTGCGAAGATCCGGTGCCAGCTCTTCACGGCTTCTTCCAATCAAAGGATGTTCGGCCAACGTTTCGGGTATCCCTTCGAATCGCGCCAAGACACGATC
>JADFKI010000132.1 GCA_022565015.1 Chloroflexota bacterium | reverse complement strand
GTATAGTGCACCCACTCTTCATCGGGGTTGCCGCTGGACTTGATCCTCAGCGCCCGCAGAGAGCTGTCCTTGGCGCCCAAGTAGATGAAACCATCGTGCTCGACCAGTGATGTCCGCACGTCCTCGCCAATATTACATGCGCCGACTTCGTTACCGTCCGCCAGCTTCACTAATCGAATCCTACCGTCGTCGGACGGCACCGCGAGCATATCAAATACGACGGCCGGAGAGCCCACTATAGGCCCGTCCGTCTCCAGAGTCCACAATAGATCACCCGTGATCTTATCTAAAGCGTACAGGTTTCCATCCAGCGAGGCAACGAAGAGTTGGTTTTCGACAATTAGAGCCTGACTCCAGTACCAGTTTTCCGCTCCCTCAAAACGCCAGACCTCTTCCCCCGTCGCCGCGTTCAATGCGTAAAACACGTTGTCGAAGGAGCCCACGTAGACTCTGCCGTCTTCGACTAGCGGCGACGCCACAACAGCGGCGCCGGTGGAGAACGACCATATTTCGGTGCCTTTCCCGACATCGACGGCATAAACGTTCTGGTCCTGCGAGCCAAAGTAGACTACGTTATCCGCCACGATCGGGCTAGACCAGATCTTGCTGCCGGTAGGGAAAGTCCACCTCTCGTTGAAGGACAGCCTTCCGGAGCTGTCCTCGGTCTCGACTTCGAGGGCGTAGAGATTGCCGTCGGTGGAGCTAATCAATATGAGGTCGTCCACGATAGCGGGGCTGCCCACGATACCGCCCTTTGGCGAATCCTGGTCCTCAGGCCATCTCCCCTTTCGCTCCCCATTCTCGACAGCGTATACGAAACCGTCGTAGCCGCCTATGAATACGGTATCTCCCAGTAAGGCCGGCGTTCCGTAAACGCCCCTGTCCAACTCCTCACCCTCGAGCTCGAACTTCCAACGGGTCTCGCCAGTCAATAAATCTAGCGCCCGTACCTCCCCTTGCCGGGTGCCTATCACGATAGTGTCCTCCGTGATGACGCCCGACGACCAGCCCTGAGGGTTTCTTAGTCTACCGGCACAGCCCACGAGAACGATCAAGAGTATGGGTAACGCCGCCATCATGAGGCGCTTGTTTATAATTTTCCACCACCTATTCTTAGATTCGCAGCGTACGTCATTCAGTCTCACACCTCGTCGTCAAAACGCACGGAAGCCTCGCATCGACGATGTGCCTTACACGACGCGCGAAGACGCCCTTTACCGCAGACAATCAAGTGCCCTGGCAGCCGACTCGGGTAAGGTCCTTTGCGTTCATGGTACCGGGTCAAAGCCACTGGTGCCTCCGGGACGACAGCGCGCCAGCCGCTTTGTTCCCAGCCAAATGCCTCTTGATACGCCGTGGGTCGTTATCGCCTCGAGAGTATATTCGGAACAGGAAGGATAGTGACGGCACGTACCTCGCGCAAAATAGGGAGAAATCGCCACCTGATAAAATCGAACGGCCAGGACCGCCAACCTGCGCATTACCTCACCTACGCTCCCTCCGGGCTCTTACCGTGCGCGCCCGAAGAGCCGTCCAACACATTCGCTCTTGTGAGCAGTTTCTTCACCGAGCCGCTCAACTCCTGATAGTCTGCTGATGAAGCGCCCTGCCGAGCTATGAATACCAGGTCCCATCCACATTCGACTTGTGACAGACGAGCCGCCTCTTTCAGTCTCCGCCTGACCCTATTTCGTACGACCGCGTTGCCAACCCTTTTGCTGACGATAAAACCGAACCGGGTGACATCTAAATTATTGGGACGAGAGACAAGCACCAACAACCCATCCGCCCGACTCCGGCCATCCCGACGCACTGCCGCAAAATCCCCGGAGCTCCTTAACCGCTGTTCTTTGTTCATTCCAGAGACCGCCTGGTATCCACTCGTTTTCGTAGCGACCAATCCGGCGATCCTAACTCACGACTGTTGTCCGACGCCTAGACCGTCAGGCGCTCGCGTCCTTTGAACATACGGCGTTTCAGTACATTGCGGCCGCCTCGAGAGCTCATTCGAGACCTGAATCCATGCACTCGAGCGCGGCGTCTCTTTCTTGGTTGATACGTTCTTTTTGGCATCGCTAAGACCTCGCAAAGATTATAATCACTGAGAATGGTCGAGTCAATTGAATTTCCAGCATCGTAGACTCATCCTTGCGGTCGTACTGGGCTTCATACGGCAGCGCAAATCCGGGCCGTTTTCCATCCTTGACACGGGCGGATTCCTTTCGTAACCTCAATTCGACTTCCCAAGGTTTTGTGCGACGACCCCTAGTATGCCGGAGGAAAAATGCCAACCTCTCCATCGCAGCCCATGAGCTCTAAAGAAGAGATAGTGAGCTCACTCAAGGCACGTGCCGAGGAGCTGTGGGGAGCCCGGCGAGCCTCGGAGCTCCAGAATCTTTTGGACCAGACGGCCGAGCACGTCTGGCAGATCTCCCAGCACCCTCCCGACGACGAAGAAGAGCCGGGCTTTTACTTCTAGAGGGTGCGTCACGGCGGGCATGTAGCTGCTGTTGCACTCGTGGCACTCATCGCGATTCTTGGCTGCTCCAAAGAACTTTCATCGGGCGCGGATTTGGAGCTATCCTCTACAGCCACGCCGACTCCAGGCGGGAACACGGCGGCTCCGCCACTCGCCTCAGAGGAGCCGCAATCCGAAACACCCCCAATCATCGAGAGCCAGGCGGCGTGCTCCGACAGGGGTGATTTGACTGAGTTTGGACGAATAACGAGCAGACTTGGATACGCCCTGGCTCCCGGCGAACTTCCTGAGGGATTCGAGAGCGCCAGGGTCGGTTTCAGCGGCGGCATGGCTCAGATCACATACGACAAGGCGGGACGGCAGCTTATCGTAGTTGCCTATCCCGTGGATTTCGGACCCGAAGACACTCAGCTGATGCAGGGCATAGGCCTGATTCGTCCCAGAGACGCGATCGACGAGGCCCAGGTAGGCGGTGAGACGGCTTATTTCATGCGCGGCGGATGGTCGGACGCGACGATCACAGCCGGGCCGGGAATCGATCCCCATAACGCGGAGTGGGACTTCGAAAAATCGCTAGGCCTCTTCTTCGACTGTGCAACGCCTGCGGGAACGACCATCAGGGTGGCCATACAGGCGAGGCCGGGGCCGGTGACGTGGATTTCGGACGAGGAGATGATCGTCATCGCGGAGTCGTTTTCGCCTGTGGAGTAGCGTCGCGGCGACATAATGGCGCAACGCCGTGGCGGAGAGTTAGTAGATCGTCCCCGGCCACCGGCTGAATGCACCGGTTTGCCGCGCTATTTTGTCTCGAATATGATAGCGCGAATGTCTGTAGTGCCGATGTTCTCGACTCGGTGGGTCCAAGCCTCATGGGGCAACACGAAGCCGTCGGGTAGATCTGCCTCCATGTTTTCGGCGCCCTCGATGTGAATACGGACCTTTCCGCCGGTAATAAAGTACACCACTTCGTTGGGATGCGAGTGCTCGATGTCGGATTGGCCCGCCTTCAGAGTCATCTCCACGACTCGGCGGTTACCCTCTTCCCACAGCGTCTTGTAGTTGTCAGGGGATACTTCGGTCGGATCGGTATAATCCATCAGCTTCTCCTCTGTGAGTCACAAATTTATCGCGGATTGCCAATTAATGGCCTGGACCACTAAGGGTATGGCCGCAGGCTAACATAAGTGTTAGGTATTCGCCAGCGTTCTCATTCCTTGGTGTCAGATACGATCTTAGACCTATCTGCCCAGCCCTCTCCAGGCTAGGGAGCCGTCGCATCCTCCTTGTCGCATTGCTCGGCGTAATCGCACGCGAGAAGGCAATCAAGGAGTGGAAGCGAGCTTGGAAACTTGAGATGATCGAGAAAATTGACTCGAGTTGGCGGGACCTGTCCGAGGAGATCGTCTAGCTGGATTCCGGTTTTCGCCGGAATGACGAGCCCTTTGGGACCCGCATCCCTTGTCCTGAGCTCAGGTTTCGAGTCCTATCAACCAATCGAATCGCTCGGCAAAAACCGGAATCCAGAGTTATTGTGAACCCACCCAACTGACGGACATGCGCCCTCAGAACCGGTCATTCCGGCTTTCGCCGGAATCCAGGAGGTTTTTGAATTCACTCAAACGACGAACCTGCCCTCAAGTCCCATCAAACAAGCAACAACCCGACTCCAGAAAGACCTGGACGAGAAGAAGATTCCCTGCGTTTACATCCGTATCAGCAAGCGCAATGGCACCCTTTACGTCGGTGTTAGCTCGAATCTAGCTCAACAGATTCGGCAGCAAAAAACGACCTGCTCGAGGGGTTCACGAAGCGAAACTCTGCACACGTTCGTCTGTTATGAGGTCCATGAACCCCGTTAGGGACCGGGCTAGTCGTTCAGGTCAACGGTGATCTCCTTGCCGTTGAGGGCGATGCTGCTCTTCAGCGGGACCGCCGTCTGGATCATGTTTTCGACGAAGCAGCCTCTCTTGGCCAGTCGAATGATCTCGCGGATGGACTCGACCGACTCGGCCGACTCGACATCGAAGTGGGTCCGCACCTCCGAGCAGCCGCTTTCAACGGTGCCCTTCAATACCGAACCGGTGAGGTAATAGTCCATCTCGACGTGGACCTTGGCGCTGGTAATCGCAAGGTTTTTCATTGTAGCGTACCGCTTCAACTGGGTGAGCAGTCAAAAGCCGGTGCCCGCCGCAATGTAGCTCAGGGGCTTTGGGTGGTTGGACTCGCCTCCCATGCGCTCGGGCTCGTCCGAGTAGAAGACGAACTGCTCCGTCTGGCCCTTGTGGAGCATCTTGCCCATCTGCTCGCAGTCGGCAGTCACGGTCAGCTCTCTTACCGGCGTCGGGAACTCGGTCCCCATCAAGGCCTGCGGGATATCGCTTCGCATCTCCTCCATAGATCTCCTCCTGTAAATGCGGTCCCAGGTAGGGTCCGGCGTATCCTGGCGGAAGCATTACCCAGAAACGGTTCCATGTCAAATTCAGGTCGTTCGTTGCCGCGAAATGCTCGCGTTCCGTGAACCGCCGTGTCGTACTTTGACACGGTGAACTTTATGTCGCCTAATAACGCATGAAGGGTTCCGACGATGCGGGAAATGGTTACTTAAATACCAGCTATGCGCTTCGAGAAGATGCAGGACTACCAGTTTAACGAGCAGGAGTCCCCCAGCCAGAGGTCTTACAGGGTCAGACGCAGGCTTGGGATATTCGTCATGTTCATGGGCACGGCGTCGCTGGTCGTCACCTTTCTGGGCTGGCAGGTGGCAAGCATGACCGATGTCAGCACGGATTTTGCGCTGCCTTTCCTGGGGGCCATCGCCGGAGTATTCCTCGCCCTCATGCTGGCCG
Organism: Chloroflexota bacterium; assembly: GCA_022565015.1. Classification (GTDB taxonomy): domain Bacteria; phylum Chloroflexota; class Dehalococcoidia; order Lucifugimonadales; family JADFKI01; genus JADFKI01. Next base: position 4,405 of record JADFKI010000132.1, on the reverse strand, counting down.
TCGTGTTGCTGGTCTTCCTGAATCCCTGGCTTGAAGAAGAGGACTGGAAGTAGCCTCTTTTCAGGCGTCTGATAGACCCCGAATCGTATCTCTCTGAATTTCGAGAAGCTCGCCGATTCCCTCCTTGGCGGCCTTTAACACCTCGTCAAGGCTTTGCTGGGAAAAGGGCTCGCCCTCCGCGGTGCCCTGCACTTCAACGAAATCCCCATCACCGGTCATGACGATATTGAAGTCGACCTCCGCGGCAAAGTCCTCTTCGTAGCACAGGTCCAGGATGACTTCGCTCTGGATGATGCCGACGCTGGTGGCGGCGACGGCGGTCCGGATGGGCATTTCCTTTATGATGCCGTGTTTCACCAGGTTCGCGCACGCCTGATGTAGGGCGATATAGGAGCCGGTAATCGCTGCCGTTCGAGTGCCGCCGTCGGCCTGCAGAACGTCGCAGTCGACGGTCAGGGTGCGCTCTCCCAGCTTCTCCATGTCAACGATGGCTCGCAGAGAGCGGCCGATGAGCCGTTGTATCTCGTGGGTCCGGCCCCTGGTCCTGGACTCCCTGGGGGTGCGTGTAAGCGTGGACCGAGGCAGCATGGCGTACTCGGCGGTGACCCAGCCCTTGCCAATGCCGCGTAAGAATTGAGGAACACGCTCCTCGACGCTCACGGCGCAGAGCACTCTGGTCTGGCCGGTCTCGATTATCACGGAGCCCTCGGCATACGGCTGGGCGTTCGGCGTTATCGTTACCGGCCTGAGCTGGTTGTTGCTCCTACCATCTGTGCGGATCAATAGGTGACCTTAACCATCTGTTCGGGAAGGCGAAGGGATTTCCTTGCTATTTTCTTTGGACCTCTTCGCCCTTTTGCTGCACTACATGGGTCAGCTCGTGAGCGAGAAGCTCCTTGCCGCCCAGGCTGTCGGGCTTGTACTCGCCCTTCTTTAGGAAGATGTCCTGCCCCGTGGTGAAGGCCCGTGAAGTCAACTTGTCGTTGAGCTCGTCGGATTTGCCGTCTGAATGCACCCGGACGCCGCTGAAGTCCGCTCCGAAGGCGCGCTCCATGGATGCTCTTAGCCGGTCGGGCAACGGGTTGCCGCCAGACCGTGCGCCTTCGATCAAGCTCTCGGTCCCCTGGTCGAGGCTGCCCCCTTCCAGTCCAATCCTGCCCTCGTCAGGCGCCGTCTGCAGCTCGTCTTCCTCCTGGCGCTGAAGCTTCGGCATGATCATCTCTTCCTCTTCCTGGCGCTGAAGCTTCGGCATGATCATCTCTTCCTCTTCCTGGCGCTGAAGCTTTGCCTGTCCCACTTCGTCTTCCTGCTTCTGTACCGGCGACGGCTTATCCGCGGCCAGGCCCTTCACTACCTGGCCGGCGACGCTGTCGGCTTCCTGCTCGTACTTGTCGCCTGCCGGTCCCACGGTTAGCTTGGTCTGAACCAGGCCGTTCCGCCTCTCCGTGACACTTTCGACCAGCCTCTGGACATACTTATTGCCATAGGCCCGCTGAATGCTTCTTACCGTTTCGGACTTCAGGCCTGCGTTCGCGGGATGAGACATCCGCGCATCTCCAAGCAGGGCCGACTGACGTTCGAAGCTCGATCTCGACCAGTCATTCAAGACGCGGCCCTGTTTCGTTTCAGCGACAACCGTACCCGTCCGAGAAAACCCCCTTCGCCCGGCAGCCGGCTTCTTCGCCCTGGTCTCCCTGTCGATCGATCCAGTCCTGTCGTGGTATGAGCGTCTCATTCTCTTGCCCCCGCTGATAGCTGATGCCCGTGGCATATCAACTGCATTTTCGCAGAGTATACACGAAACAGCCCTGTTCTTCCGTAGTCTCGACCATTCAATGGCAAGCCGAATCCCATCTTAATATTGCGTGACCACATCGAGGACCTTCCCGTCCGTTACGAGCTCGATGGCGCCTCGTTCACTGGTGAGAAATATGTTGGTCTCGGGCACGTGCTCCAGAAGGGATTCGACGGCTTTGGAATGCGGATGGCCGAACCTGTTGCCTTCACCCGCCGAAATCACGGCGACAGCCGGACGTACTCGGTCCAGGAAAGCCTTCGTGGATGAGGTCCGGCTACCATGATGGCCGACCTTGAGCACATCGCTATCCAGGGCTATCCCCTCTCTGACCAGCCTGCCTTCCGCCTCACTGAACATATCGCCCGTGAAGAGAAAGCTCACGTCGCCGTAGACCAGCCTGACGGCCACGGACGCGTTATCGACATCGGACGCCGTTCCGCTGAGCAGACGCCGAGGTGGGCTGACCACCTGCATCAGGACCCCGCTGTCGAGCTCGACCACCTGTCCTGCCTGAGCCTGTACCACGTTTGCGCCTTCGGAATCGACGGCCTGCCGCCACGCGACGTAAGGCGCGCTGTCATAGGCGACTGCTCGCTCCAGGACCATTTCGACGTCATAGCCTCTCAGCACCTCGATTAGCCCGTTTACATGGTCGCCGTGAGGATGCGTCAGTACCATCAACTCGATCGTGCGGTCGTTGGAGGGCATTTTCTCGCTAATGAACTGCGCAAACTTGAGGGGATCGGGCCCGCCGTCTATGAGCACTTGCCGGCCCCCCGGCGTCACAATGAGCACCCCGTCCCCCTGACCGACGTCGGCGAAGTAGACGTGGAGCCTGGTGTCCGTCCTGGTAAGGGCGGCAATCCAGACCAGCGACGCGACGCTGACCAGCAGCACCAGGGCGTACCAGGGAACGCTCACATTGACGGACCGAACTCCAGGTGGTCGCATCGGCAGCCGCTTTTTGAGGTACCCCACGACCCTTGTGTTTCTGACCAGATATATCGCCACGAATACCCCGTAGTAGCTCGACACCAGCAGGCCGCTAATCCGGCCGGCGTCGACCGATGCGCCGGGAACGCGCGCCATGAGCTGGGTCACTCCCGTTAGGTAAGACGTGAGCACCCACGCGAACCAACCGACCACCTGGCCCGACGATGCACTGACCAGGCCCGCGAATGCCGCAACGGCGTGCGCGACCAGTGCGAATGGCATGGCCGGCGTAAGAAGCAGTGTCGTCGGCAGGCCGACCAGCGACACCCGGCCGAAGTAGAAGGCGATCAGAGGGAGCGTCGCGAAGGTAGCGGCAACGGTCATTGCCGATGCATCGGCAACTGTTGACAACAGGCTGGGTCGCCCGTCGTACCCAAAGCCCAGCATGGCCTGAATCGACCTGCTCAACGGCACCGACAGTGTCGTGATGCCGACCATCGCTGCGAAGCTCAGCTGAAAGGACACGCTCCACAGAACATCGGGGCTTATCGCGACCATGACGGCTGCTGCAAGGCCAAGAGCGGGAAGAACGCTTCGCGGCCGCCCCGTGAGAAGCGCGACGAGATACGCCGTGCCCATGATCGCGGCCCGGGCCGCCGATGGCGACATGCCCGACAGAAGCGTGTACATCCAGATGAGCGCGAAGGGCGCCAGCAGATATAGATGCCTTCGCCTTCCCAGCAACCACTGATTAAGGGATAGGCTCAGAGCCAGCAAGATGCCGACGTGCAGCCCCGAGATGGCGAGTATGTGGGATGACCCGGTCGCGCGAAAGTCTTCGACTAGGGCGTCCGGGAGGTTGTCGCGAATCCCCAGGAGCAACGCCTGGCCCACCGAGTCCTGTGGCCGGGGGACCGCGACCGAAATGGAGTCGGCGAGGCTGTGCCTGACGCCGTATAGCCACCGATAAAAGGCCGAACCCTCTCCCTCGTCAAGCAGCTCGACCGTCGGGAATCCCATGACCGTGCCGATGCCCTGTCTCGCCAGGTACGCGGGGTAGTCGAAGTCCTCTAGCTCTCGCGGGGCCTTGAGGACTCCCGCCAGCAGCAAGCGGTCGCCGTACCGGAAGTAGGGTCTTTCGCGGACCCGCACTAGCTCCACGGGCTCTCGGAGGGTCACCAGAACGTCGCCCGAGGCCGTCGACCACTCCCCGTTGAGCCCGACCCTATCCACTCGCAGTCGCAGGCGCGTGAACTCTCCGGCGGGCTCAGGGTCGCTCACAACAACCCCTTCGACCTGGTGAGGGGTGCGTCCGTGAAACGAGGCGAGTGCGTCCGAATCAGCGCCCGTGCCCGCCGCACGGAGCATGCCCAGGACCAAGAAGGGCAGAAGCAGGACGAGGGGCAGCCGAATCGACAGTCGACTCGTGTGCAGCAGCACCCCGAGGGCTATGGCAGCGACCAGGAACAGCACCAGCGCCGATGCGGGTGCTTCGTGCGCCGAGGACAGGATGATACCCGCCACGAATGAGCCGGCGAAGGCAAGGAGCTTCATGGGGCAAGAATCTTAGCACGCCGCAAACTGATCCAACTATCTGCTGGTGCCCGGGGTCAAGGCCTTGAATATGGGCTTGAATATATTGAAAAACAGTCCAACCTTCGAACTGTCCACTGC
>JADFKI010000131.1 GCA_022565015.1 Chloroflexota bacterium | reverse complement strand
ATAATATTTGTCATGGCACGACGTTTCCCGCTATCAGCGTGCTCGCGGCGGCGAACATTCCGCCGGGGCCATGCGCGATTCCGATCTTCGCGTCCTTCACCTGACGTTCGCCGGCCTCGCCTCTTAGCTGTCGCGTCAGCTCTATCAGCGTAAACATGCCGTACATGCCGGAGTGCGTATAGGACAGCCCGCCGCCGTTCGTGTTCATCGGAAAGTCACCGCCGGGAGCGGTGCGCTGCCCTTCCACGAACGGGCCACTTTCGCCGCGTCCCACAAAGCCGAGGTCTTCAAGCGCCAGCATCGGAGTGAACGCGAACGCGTCGTAAAGCTCCGCGACGTCGATCTCTGAGCGCTTGACGCCCGACATCTCGAATGCCGCCCCCCCCGACACCTTAGCCGCCTCGGATGTAGTCATGTCATGCATGGCGCTCACCATGTTGTGCTCGATGGCCTCTCCGGTGCCGAGCACGTACACGGGCGGCTTCGGCAGGTCCCTCGCGCGGTCCGCAGTCGTGAGCACAATCGCCCCACCCGCGTCCGTAACCAGGCAGCACATGAACAGGGTGTACGGCCAGCAGATAGGCCGCGAGCTGAGCACGTCATCGATCGTAATCGGGTCTTTCATCATCGCCATCGGGTGCATGGCGGCCCACTTGCGCGTGGCGACGGCAACCTCGGCCATCTGCTCGCGAGTCGTGCCGAACTCGTGCATGTGGCGAGTCGCGGGCAGCGAGAACATCGTTGTGGGGCCGAAAGTGCCGAACGGCGCCTCGAACTGTCCCTGAATCGAGTTGGGTGGCACGCCAAGACCGCCGACTCCGACGCGGGAGCGGCCGCTTTCACCGTGCGTTATCAGGGCCACGTTTATGATGCCCGTCGACAGAGCGAGCATGGCGTGCTCCACGTGCATGATGAACGAACATCCCCCCACGGTGGTGCTGTCCATGTAGCGGGGGATGATGCCAAGATACTCGGCAAGCTGATTTGTGGTGACGCCCGCCGTGAACAGCCCGTCCACGTCCGACTTGCTAAGCCCGACGTCGTCGAGCGCGTTCTTCGCTGCCTCCGCGTGCAACGCAAGCACGGACGTGTCAGGGCGTCTGCCGATTTCGTTGGACTCGGCCGCGCCGACTATGGCGATCTTTCCGCGTAGGTCTTTCGGAGTCATCTAAGCGCCCTCTGGATTCCGGCTTTCGCCGGAATGACGGGGTTTGCTGGAATGACGGGGCTCGCTGGTATGACGGGGTTCGCCGGAAGGACCGGGCTCGCCGGTAGGACCGGGTTTGCTGGAATGACGGGGCTCGCTGGTATGACGGGGTTCGCCGGAAGGGCGGGGCTCGCCGGAAGGACCGGGTTTGCCGGAAGGACGGGGTCGGGGGAGCATGTCCGTAGTCGTGACGACGAGCCTGAATCTGGGCAGCGTGACGTCGTCGGTCACGTCGTCGTACACGATCTCGACGGGCGCATCGCAGCTGATCCTTTCGGGATCAGGTTCGACTCCGACGAGGTTCGTCATCATGCGCGGGCCCTCATCTAGCTCCACGACGGCGATCACGTAGGGCTCGACGCCGAATCCGGGCGGCGGCCTGTAATTGATGACAAACGAGTACAGTGTCCCCCTGCCACTCGCCTGGAACCACTCGGTATCGAACGAGAAGCAGTTTGGGCAGAACGGCCTCGGGTAGAAGTAGGCCCGAGCGCAGGCATTGCATCGCTGAATCATCAGAGTGTGGTGTTTCAGGGCGTCGAAGTACGGCTGTGTTTCCGGCGTGGGCTGCGGGAGATACCCGGTGTAGTCAGCCAAGGGTTGCCTCCATGTTCAGAAATACCGGCCGAGTACATGCATTGGAGCCGTTCGAGGCGACCAAGCACATGGGCACGAACTCAGCCTCGGGGCCATATTTCTCATCGAGCGCCATCCACCTGATCCGACAAGCGGAGCTGAAAGGCGGAGCCAGACCCGCTCAGCACACTGGCCGAGACAGGACTTGCGGCGCTACCTTTCTGCTGAGCCATCGACCGTCCATGGGGTCGCCAAGTAGCTTCCCGTCTTCTACGATGATTTTTCCCCTGAGAATGGTCATCACCGGATAACCACGGCACTCGAAACCCTCCCAGATCGAGTAGTCGGAATCGGCATGAAGGTCGTCGAGGGTCAGGGTCTTGTTCAAAGTTGGATCGAATATCGTTATATCGGCATCGCTGCCTGCGGCAATGACGCCTTTCTGAGGGTATAGACCGAGACTTCTTGCGGCATTCGTTGAAGTTATGTCCACGAACCGTTCGATTGACATACGGCCGGTGGATACGAACTTGGTATACACGACGGGCAACCTCGTCTCGATGCCGTTGTGCCCTCCGCACACCGTCTCGACAGTGTTGCCGGACAGCTTGACATCCTTATAGGTCGTGTACTCGTCGGTCGCCGTGGTGCTCAGTGTGCCGTCGACGAGCGCCTGTTGAAGAGCGTCGCGGTCATCGGCGAACTTGATGGCGGGGTATGTGTGAATCGCCGTCCCCTCCGGCTGTTTATAGTGGTCGCTCGTGAAGTGAAGATAGTTGTGGAGCGCCTCACCATAGACCGGCAACTGCCTGCTTCGTGCCTCTGCGATCGCCGATGCACCCTCCTTGGCCGTCGTATGAACAAAATATATCGCGGTTTCGGTGTGCTCCGCCAGACGAATAATTTTTCGAAAGGCTATGTCCTCGGAAATATTGTTGTGAACGAGGTGGAGGTTGTAGCCATGATCGTTACCCTCTTTCTTCAGCTTGCTTTCCATGTACTTCACGATGTCGTCATCTTCGGCGTGGACGGCCATTATTCCACCGTTTTTGCCCACCTCATCAAAGATCGCCCATAGGTGGCCATAGGGTACTTTAGAGGCAAATGTCGTAAAGATCTTGAAGCTGGCGACCCCGGCCTGAATGGCTTCTCCAATCTCCCCTATAGTCTCGGGAGGCACCTCTCCGGCCAAGGTATAGTGGAAGGAGAAATCGGTGTACGAATGGCCCAAGAATACGCTACGGCGGTCGTCGAGGCGTTTCATTATGGAGCTCCCAGACTGATCGCCGTTCTCCGTCCCGGGCATACCGCCCGCGAAATCTATAAAGGTTGTGACGCCGCCGAAAGCGGCCGCGCGGCTGGCTGCTTCCGGAGATTGCGTCATCACGCCCGGCCGGCCCGCCCACGCCTGGGAAACGGCGGTCGCTATGTGGGTATGGGGCTCGATGCCGCCCGGCAGCACGTATTTCCCAGAGGCGTCTATTGTCCTGTGTGCTTCCAGGTCCGTCGCATCACGCTCGGCGACCAGAGCTATTCTTTCACCATTTACGCCGACGTCAAATTCGCCCACGCCGCTGGGGGTCACGACCTGCCCTCCCCTTATCAGCAAATCCAACATGATTAATCTCCCGGACAAGATACGTATTTAGAATGCAGTCCAGCTCCAACAAATGCGAACAAAGTCAACCACATATGTCGATGGCGGTCAATGCGAGCACTTTGCTGCACGTCACAGACTCCTCCGTTGCGGCGAAGTTGTCGCCATCATGACCAGCTCCACGGAAGCTCGTCCAGAATCAATGGGGAATAGGCTATCCTCTGGATAGAAGCTGCATCTGGTGACCTACTGCGAATCGGAATTGCCCCTTGGGGCGCACGTCCGCACGGGTAATGTTCACGATATGGCAAGGCTACCAACACGCTCAAATTGACTCCCTGGCGGCCGTTGCTACACTCCAACTCACCAGTAGGGGAGGCAGCACACATATGCCAAGCGAGCGCGTGCAACGGCAGATAGACCGGCTTCTTGACCAGGCGGAATCGGCCTACCCCGCCCCTTATGGCATACCTCTCTCGAATTGTAATTACCTGGACTTAAGATACAAGGGCGAACGAATGAGGACAGAGAGAGCAATGGCCATGCTGGACGAGGCGCCGGCCATCTCCACGCAGCTCCGCATGAGGCCGCTCATGGAGTGGGTGCTGTCGCGACGGGAGATACTAAAGGTGTAGTAGCAGGGAAAATTTCCAATGGAAAACACTGCCTGTTTCGCACCGCAATTTAAGGGACGGGCCTAGTCTGTGACCAGATTTAACAGGTGGAAGAGTGCTGCGCCCATTAGCGCGCACGCAGGGAAGGTAAGTATCCACGCATAAACGATGCCCTTGGCGACCCCCCAGCGTACCGCAGACAGACGCCGCGTGGAGCCCATTCCTATGATGCTCGACGTGATGACATGAGTGGTGCTCACGGGAATTCCTGTTCGCGTTGCCAACTCGATAATGCTGGCGGCGGCGCTTTCGGCAGCAAACCCGTTAACAGGCCGCATCGCAACTATTCTCACCCCCAATGTGCGAATGACACGCGACCCTCCGAGATATGTCCCGGCCGCCATCACGGACGCGGAGAGAATGATGACCCAGAGGGGGATTTCAAAGGTATCTATCCTACCGTTCACGAAGAGCGCCAGGGTGATTATGCCCATCGTCTTCTGTGCGTCATTGGAGCCGTGACTGAATGCCATGGCCGCTGCCGTCCCGATTTGAAGCTTTCCGAACAGAGCGGTTATCAGAGTTGGTGTTGCCCTGCGAAAGATCCAGTAGATGGTCAGCATTATCACGAATCCCGCAGCCAAACCGAGTATCGGTGAAAACGCCAGGCCCAGAAGGATCTTACGTATTCCAGATTCAACCAGGACGCCCCAGCCCGCCTGGGCTATCCCGGCCCCCGCCACCCCCGCGATCAAGCTGTGGCTTCCACTGACGGGCATGCCGAATCGCGTCGCGACGAACACCCACGTAGCGGCTGCCGCCACGCCGCCCGCCACGGTCAGCAGGGTTACGCCTTCAGGGTCTACGACACCAGTCCCGACTGCCTTGGCTACGGCGGTCCCCGAAATCGCACCTACGAAGTTCATTCCAGCGGCCATTATCACCGCTGTCAGGGGCGACATTACTCGAGTGGACACCACCGTGGCTATGGCGTTTGCCGCATCGTTGAAGCCATTAGCAAAATCAAAGACTACTGCAACCAGTACAACAAGTATCAAGAAGGTAAGCGACGTAGAGTCGAGCATTAGGGCGTTTGGGACCCACCAAGCGACGTCATGAGTGCTTAATCACGATTCCTTCTAGCACGTTCGCCGCGTCTTCGGCACGGTCGGTAGCCTCTTCGAGGTCATTGTAAATATCACGCCATTTCAAGATCTCGATCACATCTGAATTGGTAAAGAGCTCGCCCATGGCGCGGCTGGCCGCCTGGTCCGCTTCGTTTTCCAGGCGGTTGATCTCCACGGTGATGGGTAGGATTTCTTTGAGTTTCGATTTTCCCCCGGAGAGCAGGCTCATGGCCAGTTCGAGTTCATCGGCGCACTTCACGATAATAGTACTCAGCAGTATCGCGTGTTCCGTGGGCTTTACGATCTTGTACTCCAAGGTATATCTCGCCGCCTCATCGATGGCATCAACTACATCGTCTAACCTGCCTGAAAGCGCGAGTATGTCCTCGCGATCGATGGGGGTCACGAAAGTACGGTGGAGTGAATTGGTAATGTCATGAATAATCTGGTCTCCGAACTCCTCCAGGTCCTTGATCTCCTGCACCTTGGCCGGTACGTTTTCAAAGTTCTCCATCAGATCCAGGAGCTTGGAGGCCACCGCCTGAATATTCACCGCGCTCTGATGAAGCAAAAAGAAGAACCTGTTCTCCTTTGGGAGAAACGACAACGAGAATCGCACAGCTCACCTCACAGTGCTTGGGTAGTCGAACGGACCATTTGCCGCAATTTCACCCCACATGGGAACGCCATGCCGATGAAAACCGAGCTAATATCTCTAAAAACGAAAACCCTCCTCAACATGAGAAGGGCCGTGAAAATGTAAGAATCAGATCCTTGCCCGCTATGCCATACTGGTGTTTTGCATAGCTGCATGCCAAGCCTAAACGCCGACTCTAATGGCAAATTCTTCTTCACCCAGCTTTTTCACAAATATCATTCCGGTCTTCCTGTGGGGGGTGTCAAGCCGTAACGTCGCGATATGGCGGCGAATCCGAAAAAACGCTTCAACGACGCACTCGCACCTTTCAGGCGATACAAGGCTCTCAAGATCTTTCGAGGACAAAGCAAGTTAAGGTGCGAGAGATTCCGTTGATGGTGTGGACCCGGCGGGAGACCAGGTCTCCGATTTCATTAAGGTCTTGGGCCGTTACCTCTACGATTACATCGTAAGGACCGGTGACGGCGTTAGCCGCATCAACAGCCGGTATTGAGCTCAGTGCCTTAATCACATCCCTCGACTTGCCCGCCGCCGTCTCTATCATTATGTAAGCTCTGGTGGTCATGTCAAATCTGTGTCGTATTTTGGCGATGCAAACCTTAACTACGTGGGCAGACTCTCGCATTTTAGGAGCAGATCTTTTGGGTGTCAACTGATACCGGTCTTGTTCCGAATCAAGTGGTGGGTCAAGTAAGGGCAAGGCTCATATTACGAAGGCACCCAGAAGGCGTTTGGCGGACAGTAAGCGCGTTGCTCAAGTCGGGAGCATGTATATACGCTGTCCGTCCGAGGGCTTGCGGGGCGGCATTCCGCAGAAGGCAAAAGCCTTTTCAGAATGTATCTTTTCGGGAAATGGAATTTCTGATTCCGGCCCGAGCTATGCGGCTTCAAGCCAGGCTTTCCACCCACTGTAAGGAGACCACGATAATCCCACTTACAGTGGCCAGAGCAACCCCTGTGGTCCCGGCTATCGTGAAAATCTGCCTGTAGCTGGGACGTACCGGAGGCGGACCGGCGGAAGACCTCCCCCACTTCAATAGAGAGTACACCAGCATGTATTGGAATTTCAGGATCGTCTTCACCACTCCAGACGATGAGCCCGTGGCCGCTGGACGGTGTCTGCGGGCAAATACTATCCAGAACACCGATACCACCGAAGTAACGCTGAGGTAAACAGCGTAACCTACGTAGAAAATGGTCGAGAAATCAAACGTCTCGCTGAACGACAAATAGGTCTCCCCAGATCATCGAAGAATATGCCTGCTCACGTTTTTGGATGACTTTAGCCAGGCTGTGGGTTTTTTAGCATCAAGAAATCGGGCGGGGCTTCAGCCAAGGTTAGCGGCTAGTCCGTGTCCTTGCGCTGTATTCGCGCCCAGATAATAGTCGGCACGAGGAAGGTGGCTGCACCGACTACGATGGCGATTGCCGGCCCGGTTTCGTCTAGAACACGTCGGAAAACCAAGACCGTTACACCTAAAATAACAAGTTGAACAATCCAAGTCGAACGCATGACGGTCGGATTTTAGCATGATGGAGAGACTCTCGCGAATGACGCAATGCGGGATAGCTCGCTTCATCCCAGCTACATAGGATCGAGGACCAAGAAGACTGCGGGCATGGCGGAGGCTAATCACGTTCACGTCGCTCCGCATCTTTTCCGCGGACCGCTGGAAGCGGCGGCCAATATGTAGGTCGGGTCAAGCAGACCCAATTTTTTGATTCAGGGGAGCATTAAGAGCCTATCCGAAAACCTTGATTTGACGTTTTACGGTCCTTCGACAGTACTCTCCGCAGAAGCGGAGTCCGAAGATATTCTGTTTGAAGAGTCGGACAGGACGAACGAAAGATTGCCCGTTCGTGGTGAGCTTGTCGAACCATTCGTGGCAGTTTTCGGATAGGCTCAAAGACGTTCGAGGTAATAAATTAAGCATCAGGTTGATCCAATTCGTGCTCTGCTTCGTATGGTGGGGTGGGTGCGCAGAATTCATGCCCAATTCGTGGAGCCGGGATTCTGTGCTTCTATTCGGCACCAAGAAATTCGTGGATGAGGCAGCTCTCTCCGCCTTACAGGAGAAAACAGTTACGATGTGGAAATTTAAACTGCTCTCGATTCTGGCTCTAACCGTACTTATGTCGCTCGCTGCATCGGCCGCCCAAGCCCAGGGAGTGGCTATGGTAAGCCTGGCAGTGGACGCTGAATTAGGCAGCATTCTCGCGGATGCGGACGGCAATACGCTCTATCTATTCATGAATGACGAGCGTGAAAAGTCTAATTGCTCAGGCGGATGCGCGACCGCCTGGCCACCCCTGTTGACAGACGGGGACCCGGTGGCCGGCGAGGGTGTAGACGAGGGACGTCTGGGGACCATTGCCCGGGATGACGGAGGCACGCAGGTCACATTCAACGGCTGGCCTCTCTACTACTTCGTCAGTGACGAGGCTCCTGGAGATACCAACGGGCAGGCTATCGATAACTGGTGGGTAGTCTCGGAGTTCGGAGGGCCGATACAATCCAACGCTCTGGTGAACATTGGCGAAGACGCCTCCCTGGGGACGATCCTCGTCGATCATAGCGGAAGAACTCAATATCTTTTCACGCCTGACGAGCGCGACGTATCTAACTGCGCCGGCGGGTGTGCCCGGGCGTGGCCTCCTCTGCTGACAGTTGGAGACCCCGTAGCCGGCGATGGGGTAAACGCCGGTCGGCTGGGCACGATCACGCGCGATGACGGTTCAACGCAAGTGACCTTCAATGGTTGGCCCGTCTACTACTTCGCGAACGACGATAAGCCCGGGGACACGAATGGCCAGGCCGTCAATAATTGGTGGGTGATCTCCGAGTTCGGAGGGCCTGTTCAGACCGACGCCGTCGTCGGCCTGACCGATGATGCGGAGCTAGGGGGCATTCTCATTGACGAGAGCACCGGCCGCACGCTCTATCTGTTCACTCCCGACGAGCGCGACGTGTCGAACTGCGCGGGAGGGTGTGCCCTCGCATGGCCTCCGCTATTGACTGAAGGCACACCAGGGGGCGCTGAGGGCTTGAATGCCGACCTTATAACAACCATGACGCGAGGCGATGGTTCCACGCAAGTCTCGTTTAACGGTTGGCCCCTCTATTATTTCGCCGGAGACGATAAACCGGGTGATACGAAAGGTCAGACCATCAATAATTGGTGGGTTTTGTCAGTATTCGGCGGCCCTATTCAGACGGATGCCGCCGTCAACGTTTCGGAGAACGCTGAATTTGGGGACATCCTCTCTGATCACAGCGGCCGCACCCTTTACCTGTTCACGCCCGACGAGCCTAACACGTCGAATTGCGAAGGGGGGTGTGCCGAGCAGTGGCCGCCATTACTCACATCAGGCGACCCAGTGGCCGGAGACGGCGCTTCCGCCGGTCTATTAGGCACCACCGTTCGAGATGACGGCTCTATACAGGTAACTTATGACAGCCAACCACTGTACTACTTCGCAGGCGACGATAGGCCGGGCGATGCGAACGGTCAAACCCTTGGCGACGTATGGTTCGTACTTTCGCCCGATGGTCAGGCGGTCATGCCTGCGGCGGTCGTAGTAGCGCCGAGGTCTCCAAGTGTGGGGGATACCGCGATACCTCGATTGGCTCAAGGAAGCCTGGTGGCCGCCTTGGTACTGATCGCATCGGGCAGCCTCATTTTCTTTATGAGAAGGCGGCGTACTGCATAGTCTATGAACAGGACCCGTCCAGGGACGGCAATATGGTTCTCAGAGCGGAATAAGCCTCCGAATGCAGCCGATGGCGAGCATGGCTGAGAAGGCTGGCCAGCGCCTGAAAGTTCCGGTCTGGTAATAGGGGGCTGCATTGTGCCCGAGCTGATTTGAGCTTGGCGTGGCGTTTGAGGGTATTTCCCACTCCCTGCGGCGAGCTTGCGTCACAGGTAGCGGCGCTCTGCGCTGCGATGACTCTCGTATTCGACCCTGGCAGAGGCGACGGAT
>JADFKI010000356.1 GCA_022565015.1 Chloroflexota bacterium | reverse complement strand
CGTTCGCATCACACAGACATTTTAGGCGAGGGTCTTGAACAAACCGGGGAAAGACAAGTGCACAAAGAGGGAATTGGTGGTGAAAAAGTGTGAATAGCTGGTGACGTTATGTAGATGCAGACGCCACCTTGTTAGCTAAGAGCCTATCCGAAAACCTTAATTTGACGTTTTACGGTCCTTCGACAGTGCTCAGGACGAACGGAAGATTGCCCGTTCGTGGTGAGCTTGTCGAACCATTCGTGGCAGTTTTCGAATAGGCTCTTAGTCCGACCACCGTTGAAGCGGACCGGGGGACCTTGGATGCAGCTGAGCTTTGGGCGCCGCAGCGGGAAGCAATGTCTACTTCGGCTGGACCACTACCTGCCGGCTATCCCCCACGCCTACGCTCTCGGTGGTCACGTCGGGGTGCTCGGCCAGGGCCATGTGAACCGCACGCCGCTCGTTGGGCGGCATCGGCTCCAGGGTTATGGGGCGTCCGGACGAGCCGACCCTCTGTGCGACTCGATGCGCGAGGTTGGCCAACGACTGGTAGCGCCTCTCCTGGTAGCCTTCGACATCGACGAGCAGGTTCGCCCTTTCGTCGAGTTTCCGTGAGGCGATGAACCTCACAAGGAACTGGAGCGCGCGGAGGGTCTCCCCGCGGCGGCCAATCAGGAGGCCGGAGTCGTCGCCCTCTATGTCGAATACGGGGCCGTCTAGGTCTTCGTTGTGGGCCTGCTTTAGCCTAACGACGGCCTCCACGCCCATCTTCGATATCAGATTCTGAAGTATCTCGGTGGTGACGGTCACGATGTCGGGGGCCCCTTCGAGCAGGGTGACGCGGACCTTTGCGGGCTCGGAACCGATGCCAAGTATGCCGGACTTGCCCCTGCTAACGACGTCTATTTCTACCTGTCCTCGATCGGCGTCTAGCTCCTTTAGGGCGATTTCGATTGCTTCTTCTGACGTTCTTGCCGTTGTTTCGATTGTCTTCATTGGTCGTCGCCTCCTCAGTCGAGGTCACCAGGGCGGGAGCGGGCTGCTCTTTCGATGCAGCCTCGGATTCCTTACCTGAGCCTCCGAGCTTTAACATGTCAGTTATAGGGCTCCAGCCAGTGACGAACCCCTGAATGATCATACCAACGATATTGGAGACCACCCAGTATATGGCCAGGCCGCTGGAAAACTGCAGCGTGAAAAAGCCGAAGAGTATAGGCATCATCCACAGCATCATCCGGTTGGTCGAGGCCTGCCTCGGGTCCACGGACGGCATGACCGTCATCTTCTGCATCAAGAACATGGACACGCCGACTAGAATCGGCAGGAGCGGCACACCCAACGGTCCCGGGTCCGGCAGCGCCAGGTCCTTTATCCACAAAAACGAGCTGTTGAGCGGAATTACTTCGCTCACACGAGGAAGCCAGGGATAGAGGAATTTCGAGAGCTCCACCAGGTCTTCGGGTCGCGCGGGGACAGTCCTGTTGATAGCCCAAAAGAGCCCTATCCAGATAGGAAACTGGATGAAGAGCGGGCCAAGGCAACCTATGGGGTTGACGCCGTTATCACGGTAGATCCTCAATGTTTCTTGAGAGAGCTTTTGGCGGTCATTTTTAAGGCGCTCTTGAAGCTCTTTCAGCTTGGGCTGCAGCGAAGACATCATCTTCATCGAGCGGCTCTGCTTGATCGTGAGCGGAATCAGCAAGATCCTCACCAGAATGGTGAACGCGATTATTGCCAGGCCAAAATTGAGGAATAGGTAGCTATAAAGTAGTATTACGCTGTTGATCATCGGTTGAACGATGATCATGTTCCAGAGGTCGCTTATTATCCCTATTATCTGCAAAATCTACGCCCTAAACGTCACGTCTGTGGCCCGTGTCTTCATTCAACACAGGCCGATAAAGTTACCAAATTACAGCGAGAAGACGAGGGTTGAAGGTATCCCGCTCTAGCACTTCTTAGGCTCGTCCCTGGCTACCGGATCCTCATCTTCTCTGTCGGTATAGTGCACCCACTCTTCATCGGGGTTGCCGCTGGACTTGATCCTCAGCGCCCGCAGAGAGCTGTCCTTGGCGCCAAAGTAGATGAAACCATCGTGCTCGACCAGTGATGTCCGTACGTCCTCGCCAATATTGCATGCGCCGACTTCGATACCGTCCGCCAGCTTCACTAATCGAATCCTACCGTCGTCGGACGGTACCGCGAGCATATCAAAAATGACGACAGGCGAGCCCACTATAGGCCCGTCCGTCTCCAGAACCCATAATCGATCACCCGTGAACTTATCTAAAGCGTACAGGTTTCCATCCAGCGAGGCAACGAAGAGTTGGTTTTCGACAATCAGGGCCTGACTCCAGTACCAGTTTTCCGCTCCCTCAAAACGCCAGACCTCATCCCCCGTCGCCGCGTCCAATGCGTAAAACACGTTGTCGAAGGAGCCCACGTAGACTATGCCGTCTTCGACTAGCGGCGACGCCACCACGGCGGCTCCGGTGGCGACTGACCAGTTCTTGGTGCCGCTATCGATA